>CATOKN010000253.1 GCA_951800425.1 uncultured Lachnospiraceae bacterium | reverse complement strand
TTTCCTATGTGATTATCAACCTGCTTTCAGGGAAAAAAGACAAATTAAGCATTGTGATGTATATTTTAACTATTCTGTTTATTTTAAAATATTTCCTGTTATAAAAATGTAAAAATACAGGTAAATTTTAAGCCGCAGGTGTCCTCCCGGATATCTGCGGTTTAAAAAGCTTGTAAAGGATTTTCAGCGTTTTCCAGTATTTCGCTAAAATTTTTTTCACTGTTCAAATTGACAAATATGATACAGTGCCTTATAATAACTTCAGAATCTTAATAATTCCGTAACATTCCAAAAAAGTGATGAGGTATTATTTATGAAGAAAAAAAATGTCACACTTGGTCTGCTGGTTCTTTTTGCAGTTTTGGTAATGCTTCCCATAAAAGCAGAAGCCGGATGGCAATTAGAAAATGGGCAGTATTATCATTATAATTCTGCCGGAATGCTCAGCACGAACAAAAAGATAGGACAGTATTACGTAGGAAAAAATGGAGCACGATACATAAACCGCTGGAAAGGCAAAAATTTCTACGGAGAAGACGGGAAGAGAATCCCGAACTTTAAAGGCGGCTGGCAGACAATTGAAGGAAAAAGATATTATTATACCCCGGAAGGAAAGAAAGTCACAGGCTGGCTGAAATTAAAAGGAAAAAAGTATTATCTGGATGAAAACGGCGTAATGCTGTTAAAGTGGAAAGTCATTAATGGGAATTACTATTATTTTTCTACCGGAAGAAAACAGTACGGCGCTGCGTTGAAAGGATGGCAGAAGCTGAACAGGAAACGTTTTTATCTGTCGGAAAAAAACGGAAAGCTGAAACTCGGATGGTTCAGTGTTGGTAATAAGAAATATTATGCCACAACGGGAGAGGGCGTTTATACCGGCATCCGTGATATTGACGGACAGTCGTACTTATTTAATAGTCCCAGCGGCGCATTGCTGAAAGGATGGCGTACATACCAGGGAAATAAATATTATTGTACGCGGAAGACAGGAGCTCTTGCGAAAGGCATGGGTTCCATTGGCGGCCGGCTTTACTATTTTGATGAAGCCGGCGTAATGCAGAAGAGCAAAGTAGTGACCGTTGACAATGTAGCTTATTCTATCAATGCAAATGGAATTTGTACTAAGATTGCCAGCAGTTCGGGAACTCCTGATGATATGCTGTTTTTTACCCTGTATGAGTCAGGAATCGAAGGCTACGGCCAGGTAGGCGGCGACAACGGTAATGCCTGCGGAAAGTATCAATTTGACAGGCGGTACTCCCTGATTCCTCTGGTAAAATATTGCTATGGAAAAGATCCCGTAGTATTTAAGGCATTTGAGCCTTACGCAAAATGGAGCAATACGTCAAAATATCAGACAAAGCTTCTGAATAATCAGAAATTTTACAAAGCATGGACTTCTATTTACGAAACGTATCCGTTCGTATTTAAGAATTATCAGGACGCGTTTGCGATGCAGGAATATTATTCTCCTGTAGAAAGACAGCTTCAGGCGTGGGGAATCGACATTTCCAACCGGCCATATGTCGTGCGCGGCACTGTATTCAGTTATTCTATCCAGCATGGTGCAGGAACGGCAGCCATGGCAGTGCGCGATGCAAAGATTAAAAACACAACTACGAATGAAGATTTTATCAAAAAGCTTTATAAGTACCGTATCAGTAAGTTCCCGACTTACAAAAGCAGGTATACACGGGAAATGAATGATGCGCTGGGACGGCTTTAACGATGAGGCTGATTATTTCCCCGGCAAAAAAAATGAAGGAAGATACGGACACGCTCGTGCCGCTGGGACTTCCGGTCTTTCTGGACAATGCGGAAGAGATTATGCGGTGGATGAAGACGCTGTCTTTTGAAGAGTCCCGGAAACTCTGGGACTGTAATGAAAAAATTGCAGAGCTGAATGTTCAGCGCCTTGCAAAGATGGAGCTTCGCCGGGGGCTAACCCCGGCGATTTTATCTTATGAAGGAATCCAGTACCAGTACATGGCTCCGGCAGTTTTTGAAGAAAGTCAATACGAATATATTCAGAAACATCTGCGAATCCTTTCCGGCTTTTATGGAATCTTGAAGCCCATGGACGGCGTAACGCCCTATCGCCTCGAAATGCAGTCAAAAGCAGAAATTGCTGGAAAAAGAAAGATGAAACGATGCGATTAAAATTCCAACAGATACTGCATTTAATTAAAATTATATTAATATTACTAAACTCCTTGCTATCTTTTCTGTTTCATGTTAATATTCTGCTATATAGAACAATTTCGCGTTATTCAACATACAAATAGTAGTAAAATGTGATTTAGAAAGAAAAAATATGATTTGGAAAGAAAAAATGAAGAGTGCAGAAAATAAGAGATGGATTTTAATGACTGCAATTATTTTGATGCTTTGTGTCAGCAGTCTATGTGAAAGACCTATCCGAACAGAGGCAGCGTCGAAAATCTCCCGTCAGAAGAACGGTTTGCAGAAAAAAGGAAGGTATTATTACTTTTACAAAAATGGAAAAAAGCAAAAAGGATGGGTCAGCTTCGGAAGAACAAAACGTTTTTTTAGAAAATCAGACGGCCGGATGGTAACGAATCAAATTGTAAACTCCCGGAGGATTGATTCGAAGGGAATTTATCGGTGTGGAAGGCGGGAAGCTGTGGAACGGCTTTATAAAAAAATAATTGCCAAGATTACCAAAAAGAAAATGACTCGCTCCCAGAAATTAAGGACATGTTACAAATGGTTATTGCGCTGTCATTATCTTCCTGTTTCTCCATATCCTTCGGAAGACACCAAATACAACGGCTGGGATGTGGCATATGCCAGTAATATGCTGAAGATACGTGGTGGAAACTGTTTTAGCTATTCTTGCGCATTTGCATTTTTAGCCAGATGCCTGGGATATGATGCTAAAATCGTAGTAGGGCGCGCCCTGGATCAATACAAAAACCATTTCAATGAGCACTGCTGGGTGGAAATCAAAGGGAAGGTATATGACCCGGAAAGGGAGTCGTTCTGGAAAAACACAGGATCCATGTACGGGAAATCTTATTCAGAGCTGCCTTATAAATACACAAAAGTTTTTGAGATAGATTAATATGGAATATACTATTGGATTCCGGAATGTAAGATTGTTCCGGAATCCTCTTTTTGCAGACAGAACAGAAAAATCTGAATTTTTTAAAAGGGTATATTTTCGAACAAATATGTGTTAAGATAAATTGTGTTATAACCTTTTTGTAAACCAACATCAAAATGGGATATATCTTAGATACATGAGAATTTTACCGGAAAGGCAGGTGAGCATTTGAGAATTAATGCATTGGAACTATTTAATTTCAGAAATATAGAAGACTCTCGTATTTCTTTTGAGGATAAAAAATTTGTTGTTCTAATTGGAGATAATGGGAGCGGTAAGACCGCGCTCCTGGAATCTATCACAAAAGTTTTTGCCCCCATTCTACGT
>CATOKN010000252.1 GCA_951800425.1 uncultured Lachnospiraceae bacterium | reverse complement strand
CAATTTCATAATGGCCGTCCGCATTTAACAGACCGTCTTCCGTAAGCATTTCATTTTTAAATCTACGCGTATCTGTCCTGCTCAAATGATTTACTACCGCGATTCTATCGCTTCCTCTGTCTGCTTTTATAGAAAGAACGACTTCTTCAACTGCGGATGCGTAAAGCTTTGCGTTAGACGCATCGCGTTCTTCTTTAACCGCATGGGGCATCTGAATGACCGCGCACCCTCTGTTGTTCCGCATGGAAAGAGACGTCTGGATAATCGTCTCCACCGCTTTTTTAAACTTCTCCAACCCTTTTTCTCCCTGACGATAATCCTCCGGTCCAATCAGATAAGCAATCACTTTCGGATGCACGATTGAAATATATCTTTCCAGTTCATCCGCAAAGCCCGCAGCGTCCCGCCCCGCTTTTCCCGCGTTCACAGTAAACCGCTGCATGCCGTAAAGCGTGCTGTCTATACGCCTTTCCCAGCGAATATATTCTTCAAATTGGCCCATATAATTCCGGACGCCGCCAATCTCTGCGAATCTGCCCTGCGTCTCAACGCCTCCCCCAAACAGCCACGTATTATCAAGGCTTGTCTCCTCAAACATTTCATCGTACACGTCTTTTCCAACAAACGCAAAGCCGTCTGTATCAGACGCTTCTCCCTGACCAGCGTCATTTCCCATTTCTTCCTCTTCGCTTTCCCTCAAACTTTGCTCTTGCCCGAAAAAACGCTCCGACTCTCCGCAGCCCATACAGTGAAAAGCAAGCGTCCACGCCAGAAGCAGGGCAAAAGCCTTTTTCCAAAACCGCATATCGTTCCTCCTATTCTGAGCGCAATTTCTTAAAACCAACCGCCGTCAAAGCTGATAATCTGACCCGTTAAATAGGATGGAGCCTGCGCCATCTGACATAAATATCTGGCGACATCCTCCGGCTTTGCAAAATAGCCCGCGGGAATTTCATTTTCCAACTCTTTTCGTTCCGCCAAATCAAAGCCCGCGTTCATATCGGTATCAATCACGCCGCAGGCAACGGCGTTGACCTGTATGCCGCTTGGCGCAAGTTCTTTTGCCAATGCTTTTGTAAACGCGTTCATACCGCCTTTTGCCGCGGAATACGCAGCCTCGCAGGACGCCCCATATATTCCCCAGTCAGAAGATATATTGATTATTTTGCCGGACTTTTGAGAAACCATATACGGAATGGCGCATTTGCAGCAGGAAAACACGGAAGAAAGATTTGTATTAAGAATGCGCTCCCAATCCTTATAGGACATATCTCCCACCAATCCAATATAAGAAATTCCGGCGTTATTGATTAAAACGTCTACGCCTCCGCAAAACACTTCCACTTTGTCAAACATCCGGCAGACATACTCATGACTGCCCACGTCTCCGCAGCAGCACAATGTCAGAATTCCAAATTCTTCTTCCAGCTCTTTCGAAAAAACTTTTAGTTTTTTTTCGGAATGCACGCAGTTTAAAACCAAATCATACCCTTCTTTCGCAAAGGCAGCGGCGGCGGCTTTTCCAATTCCTCTGGATGCTCCTGTAATTAGCGCTGTTTTTCGTTTCATAAGGCGTCTCCCCCTTTCCATTTGAAAACAGCAGCAAAGCTTATGAACTTTGCTGCCGTTTTCCGCTTTCCATTTCTTCTTTTTTTAAAGGTTTTTACTTCAATTTTGACATTCTTTACAGTCTCTTTAACAGTTCTTCCCTCTGAGCTTCATAGCCCGGTTTGCCAAGCAGCGCAAACATATTTTTCTTATAGCTTTCCACGCCCGGCTGGTTAAACGGATTTACTCCTAACAGGTATCCGCTTACTCCTACCGCAAATTCAAAGAAGTAGAACAATTCGCCCAGATAAAATTCATTCTGCTCCGGCACGTTCAGCACAAGGTTCGGCACATTGCCGTCCGTATGCGCCAAAATCGTTCCATTCATGGCGTTTTTATTGACAAAATCCATATCTTTTCCCGCCAGATAATTCAGGCCGTCCAAATCCGCGGTCTCTTCTTCAATCACAACGCTTCCTCTTGCATGTTCAATATTCATAACGGTTTCAAACAGCATTCTGGCTCCGTCCTGAATAAACTGCCCCATAGAATGCAAATCTGTCGTAAGATCCACGGAAGCCGGGAAAATACCTTTCTGATCTTTTCCTTCGCTTTCGCCGTATAACTGTTTCCACCATTCTGCCACATAATGGAAGCAGGGCTCATAATTGGCCAGCACCTCGATCGATTTTCCTTTTCTAAGTAAAATATTGCGGATAGCCGCATACTTCAGCGCGTCATTTTCCTCAAACTTCTGCTCTAACGCCAGCTTTCTTCCTTCCGCAGCTCCTGCCATCAGCTGATCCAAATCTGCTCCGCTGACTGCAATCGGCAAAAGTCCCACTGCCGTAAGCACGGAAAAACGTCCTCCGATGTCGTCCGGCACTACAAATGTCTCGTATCCCTCTTCTGTGGCAAGCTTTTTGAGCGCGCCCCGCGCTTTATCCGTCGTTGCGTAAATGCGCTTTGCAGCTTCTTCTTTTCCGTATTTTTCTTCGATTTTCTTTTTAAATACGCGGAATGCAATTGCCGGCTCAGTCGTCGTGCCGGATTTTGAAATTACATTAATGGAAAAATCTCTGTCGCCTACAACGTCCATCAGTCCTTCCAGGTATGCGCCGCTGATATTGTTTCCTGCATAATAAATCTCCGGCGTTTTTCTGGCTTCTTTGGGAATATTGTTGTAAAATCCGTGTCTCAAAAATTCAATCGCGGCTCTTGCTCCAAGATAAGAGCCTCCAATCCCAATTACGATTAACACTTCGGAATCAGACTGAATTTTCTTTGCGGCCTTCTTCACTCTCTCAAACTCTTCCCTGTCATACGCTTCCGGAAGGTCGAGCCATCCTAAGAAATCGTTTCCCGCACCGCTTTTTGAAACAAGCTGCTCCTTTGCGTCTTCCGCCAGCTTGCCCATATAGCTGATTTCTTCTTCGCTGATAAATCCCGCCGCTTTTGAATAATCCAATGTAACTTTGCTCATAACGCACACTCCTTCGTCTGTTATTTTATCCTCCGACTGCTGTCTTTCTCAGTCAGAATCTTCCTCTTCTATATTTACCATAAAATGTTTTCTTAGTAAAGAGAAAATATCGCCCTGCAAATGCTAAAAAACTTCCGAAATCACCTCCATCAAAAGCTTCACATCATCTGCGTCTTTTTGTTCCGCATTCTGCTTTTTCCATTCCTCCGTCGTCTGGTATACGGGAACTTCCTCTTCTTTTACCGGTTCTTCCGTAATCGCCTCTTCCGGCTCTGTGTCCGTAAACACCACGTCAAAATATTTTCGTATCTTTTTACAGATGTTATGCACTTCCCGCCTTGTCCTTGTCACCTGAAACAAGATAAGAAGCAGTAAAAACAACACGGCTCCCAAAGCCGCCATCGCGGTAACTTCCATGTTTTTTCCTATGTAC
>CATOKN010000251.1 GCA_951800425.1 uncultured Lachnospiraceae bacterium | reverse complement strand
TAAAAAAGCAGGAAGAAGAAATCACAGGACGTATGGCAACGCAGATGCTTTTCGAAGAGCCAAAGGAAGCTTTTGTCCCGGTAAAAGAAGAATCTTCCGCTATACAGACAGAAATTTCAGAAGAGGCGTTTTTTCAGGAGGAAGAGGAAAGCGAGCCGGATGATTCCAATCACAAATCGGCGATTCTCGCTTTGCACAAGGAAGGGAAATCAGCGATTGATATTGCAAGAGAGCTGGCTCTTGGGCTTGGAGAAGTGCAGCTTGTCATTGGATTATATGAGGGGAAGAAAAAGAAGTGAAGCTTAAATATTATCTCAGAGGAATGGGAATCGGCATATTGATAACTACACTATTATTTATGATTTTGATTACCATTCATAAAAATGATGTAAAGCAGCAGGATACGTCCGAAAAGAATATGGAATCAACGACGGTTGCAGCTGCAAAAGAGGACAGTACGCAGCAATCGGAACGTAAGGACGCGTCTTCGTCGGAGTCTTCGGAGAACGAAACGGAGAACAGAAAAGAGCAGAAAGAGCCTGTTTTGCCGGAGCAAACCGAAGAACCGGCTTCTGAAACCGAAGAGCCAACAGAGCAAGCGGAGGAAGCGTCAGAAGAACCGCAGACGCCGGAAGAAGCGCAGACAGGCAGCCCGGATGATAAAGTGCGTCTGGAAATCAGAGGCGGGGAATATTCGGACGTTGTTTGCAGGAGGCTTGCGGAGGCAGGGCTGGTTGACAGCGCGCAGTCTTTTAATCAGTTCCTCGTGGAGAAAGATTATGACAATTCCATTTTGCCGGGAGTTTACGATATTCCAAAAGATTCTACCTATGAAGAAATTGCAGTGCTTCTGACGACTAAGGTAGACGCGCCTTAATATGGCGGAGGAGCTGTAAAATTTGGAAAACGGCTTGCATTTTATGCAGAATTATGATATAGTTTGATAGTTGTGTAAAATATACGATGGTCCTCTGCTACAAAAGAGTAATAAGAACATCGGATGAAACAGGAGGAAATGAAATGAACGCATTTGAAATTATCAGAAGTATCGAAGCAGAGCAGTTAAAGGCGGAAGCTCCGCAGTTCCGTGTGGGAGATACGGTAAGGGTTTATGGAAAGATTAAGGAAGGCAACCGGGAAAGGATTCAGGTATTTGAAGGAATCGTATTAAAGAAGCAGGGCGGAAGCAACCGCGAGACGTTTACGGTTCGTAAATTTTCCAATGGCATCGGCGTGGAAAAGACATGGCCGCTGCATTCGCCGAATGTAGAAAAAGTAGAGATTGTCCGCTACGGAAAAGTAAGAAGGGCGAAGCTCAACTACCTGAGAGGCCGTGTCGGAAAAGCAGCAAAAGTAAAAGAATTAGTAAAATAAAGAAAATGACAGCCGTATCCTGTTTTGGAGGAATCCAGACAGATGCGGCTGTTTTAACAAAAGAGAGGAATGGCATGTGAAGAGAAAGCGTGGGTTACATTTTGGACGTGAAAAAAAGAAAGTAAACATACCCATTGTCAAAGAAGTTGTTTCGTGGGTGATTGAGATTGTGATTGTTCTTGTAATTGCCTTTGTATTTGTCTATTATATCGGTCTTCGCACCAGCGTTGTCGGACAGTCGATGGCTCCTGTTTTAGAAAATAAGCAGGAAATTCTTGTGAATCGGTTTATATATTCGCTGACAAGTCCAAAGCCAAATGACATCGTCGTATTCCTGCCAAATGGAAATGAAAAATCTCACTATTATGTAAAGCGCGTCATAGGCGTTCCGGGCGACAAGGTTCAGGTGAAAGACGGAGCGGTTTACGTCAATGGAGAACTGTTTGAGGAAAAAGGAGAGCGTGCCGCGATTTTGGACGCAGGTCTGGCGGCGGAAGAAATTCTTTTGGGAGAAGACGAGTATTTCGTGCTGGGAGATAACCGCAACAA
The DNA here is from genome assembly GCA_951800425.1 of uncultured Lachnospiraceae bacterium. GTDB lineage: Bacteria > Bacillota > Clostridia > Lachnospirales > Lachnospiraceae > Roseburia_B. Next base: position 1,573 of record CATOKN010000251.1, on the reverse strand, counting down.
CAGCGAAGACAGCCGGTATGCCAATATCGGCAGCGTAAAGAAACAATATATTATCGGTAAAGCCTGGTTTATTGTATCGCCATATAAAAACTTCGGCTTTCTTGAGTAAGGAGGACGAAAGGAAATTATGCAGTTTCAGTGGTATCCGGGACATATGACAAAAGCGAAGCGCCAGATGCAGGAAGACATAAAGCTGATTGATTTGATTATTGAACTGGTAGACGCCAGAACGCCTATGTCCAGCAGAAATCCGGACATAGACGATCTGGGCAGAAATAAGGCGCGCCTGATTTTGATGAATAAGACTGATTTGGCGGATGAAAAAAAGACGGAAGTCTGGAGCAGGTATTTTAAAAGCAAGGGATATTTTGTCGTCTGTGTAGACGCCAGAAGCAGAGGTGGATTTCAGCAGATTCAAAACGAAATTATGAAAGCCTGTAAAGAAAAAATAGAGCGCGACTTAAGAAGAGGCATCAAAAACCGGCCGGTGCGGGCAATGGTGGCAGGCATTCCAAACGTAGGAAAATCTACGTTTATCAATACGTATGCCAAAAAAGCCTGTACAAAGACGGGGAATAAGCCGGGGGTTACCAAAGGAAAGCAATGGATTCGCCTGAATAAAAGCGTGGAGCTTTTGGACACGCCGGGAATTTTGTGGCCCAAATTTGATGATCAGAGAGTGGGTCTTTGCCTTGCGCTGATTGGCTCGATCAAAGACGATTTATTAAATACGGACGAGCTGGCCATGGAATTAATTCAGATTTTATTACGCAAGTATCCGGGAGCCCTTGCAGACCGTTACCATATCGAGGAGACGGATGCGCTGCAGACGCTGATGGCGGTTGCTGAAAGCAGAAACTGCCGGAAAAAAGGGGGAGAACTGGATTACAGTAAAGCGGCGGTTTTGATTGTAGAGGAATTCCGCAGCGGAAGAATCGGCAGGTTTACGATTGAAATGCCAAAAGAATGGGAGAGCTGATGGGAGAACAAAAGAAAGACAAGCTGGAAGCGGAAATTGCGCGTACAGAGCAGATGAAAGCCTATGAAAAAGAATATGCTTCTTTTGGGCATATTTGCGGAGTGGATGAAGTGGGAAGAGGGCCGTTTGCCGGGCCGGTAGTGGCCGCGGCGGTAATATTGCCGAAAGACTGCAGCATTTTATATATCAATGATTCCAAAAAGCTTTCGCCAAAAAAAAGAGAAGAACTTTATCCATGCATTATGGAACAGGCAGTTTCGGTTGGAATCGGCATGGCGTCTCCCCAGAGAATCGATGAAATTAATATTTTGCAGGCAACGTATGAAGCAATGCGAAATGCTATTGAAAATTTGAGTGTAAAACCCGATATATTATTAAACGATGCGGTTACGATTCCAGAGGTTTCTATCCGGCAGGTTCCGATTATTAAAGGTGACGCGAAGAGCATTTCCATTGCGGCGGCAAGCATAATTGCCAAAGTGACGCGGGACAGACTGATGAAAGAGTATGACAAAATTCTGCCGGAGTATGGCTTTGCCTCTCATAAAGGATATGGCACGGCGGCTCATATAGCGGCGTTAAAGGCCCATGGAC
>CATOKN010000250.1 GCA_951800425.1 uncultured Lachnospiraceae bacterium | reverse complement strand
GTATGGAACAGGGCTGCGTCGTCTTCATTTCATTCTGCTGCCGCAAAAGATTTTACGTCAGTATTGGTGGAAAATGCATATGGCGCCTCAGATCCGCAGATTGCGTCTGCAAAAGGCGAAACGGTGGCTGTCTGGCTGGACAATGAGGAAAGTCGCGCGCTGTCCAATCAGACTGTAGTAAAATATGCAGTATATGATTCCGATACGAAGCAGTTTTCGGATTGCAAAATTGCTCTGGACGACGGGACGGCGGATTATAAGCCGCAGTTATATACAGACGGAGAGGAGATTTATCTTTATTATCAGGATTCCAAAAAATGTTATGGGGAGGGAGAAGACCCTGATATTTCAGAATATGCGGGAACATTTGCCGTAACGGTGGCAAAATATGACGCATTTTCAAAAACATTTATCAAGCTTGGGACAATACAGAGAGAAAATGATTATTGTTACGCTCCGGCTCTTGCGAAGACAGACGGCGGTTTGCTTTTGGCATGGGCAGAAAATAAAAGCAATCATGTATTTGGCCTGACAGATGATAATAGCGTCAATTATTCTGTTTATAAGGATGGGGCATGGAGTGAGCCAAAAGCAGCTGCGGAAGGATTAAACAGTATTACATCGCTTGCCACAGGAAATCTGGAAGGAAACGATACGATTGCGTACTGTATGGATATGGATAATGACCTGACAACGCCAGAGCAGAAATTATATCTGGCAGATCAGTCGGGGGAAGCAGCAGAGCGTATGGAAGCTCCTGTTGCAGGACTTTTCTATATGACGCTTCCGGATTCGGGCCGGCCTGCATTTTTGTATAATCAGAATGGAGCGGCGGTTTATATTACAGGCATGGAGGATGAGCCTGTAGAAATTTTAGCGGAAGGAACAATGGATACCGGAAGCAGGATGCAGGCATATGGGAACAGATTATATTATTTGAAATCGGATGGAAAATCCAGAAATATTTATTGTGCGGTGCATGACAAAGGGAAATGGGGCAGTGTTCCGCTGACAAAAGAAACGTCGTATATAGATGCATTTTCATTTGCCGGCGACAGAGGGATTTATTTAGCGACAGAAGCAGATCTTCTGGCGGATGAAGAAGTAAATACGATGTCCAGGATAAGGTTTTTAGATGCTTTGGAAGTACACGATTTAAAAATAGAGGACGCAGATTTTGATGCGTTTCAAGTTGAGGCTGGTGAAGACTTGGAAATTACGCTCGCAATTACAAATAATGGAACACAGACGGCAGAAAATCTGTCAGCTGCTTTTTATCTAAAAGATGATCCGGATACCTGTCAGACTATGGAAATTCCAGGCGTAATTCGTCCGGGAGAAACAGTTAATGAGACAATAACGGTTTTAGCTCCGCGGGATTTTACGGATGCCGTTTACCAGATTAAAGTGGAAGAGACAGGAGAAGAAGATAACAACAAAGAAGATAATCAGTTTGAAATTGATTTGTCAAAAACAGAATTATGCGTGAATACGGAATATAAAATAGAGCAGGGACAAAAACAGCTTGTGGTACATATATCAAATTACAGCAATGTTTCAACTGCGGCAGATGTGCAGGTAAGGAATCCGGACGGAGTTATTTTGCGCGCAGAAGAGGGAATTGAAGTTTCCGGGCAGGAAACGGTCGATTTTGTTGTGCCGGTGGAGGAATCCTGGCTTGGCGCAAATAAGGAGACGGTTTTCGTTGTAGAAGCAAACGCAGATCTGGAAGAATATTATGACAGCAATAATATATGCGATCAGAGAGTCTGGGATATAAAAACATGGGAGCCCATTGTGTCTGACCTGTCTGAGGGAGAGAAAGATACGGATATTTTTATCTATGATTTAAACAGCGACGGGAAAACGGCGACAATTACAAAATGCACATCAACGGATGCGGATATTACAGTTCCGTCTGCAATTGACGGATATACGGTGACAGGGATCGGAAAAGGAGCTTTTAGCGGCAGCAGCACACTGAAAACAATAAGCATTCCAAAATCTGTTGTTTCCATACAGGAAAACGCATTTTTAAATTCCGGCGTTAAAACAATTTATTATGCCGGAACAAAAGAGGACTGGAAAAAAATAAAAATCGCATTGGCGGGGAATACGGCTTTCTTAAATGCGTCGGTGAAAGGGGCCGATGGAAAGATATACTCTGCTGACGCAACAAAATGGAACGCATCGAATACAGGCAATTCATCAGGCGTTGGAAATTCAGGGAATAAGCAGAATACGGTGAAAAAACCGTCCGTATCCAAAGTAAAGTCGTTTAAGGCAAAAGCGGGAAAGAAAAAACTGACTTTGTCATGGAAAAAGCTTTCCGGAGCCGGAGGGTATCAGATTCAGATTGGAACGAAGAAGAATTTTAAAGGTTCGAAAACTGCTTTTGTTTCTAAATGGAAGAAAAAGTATGTGAGAAAAGGATTAAAGTCGAAGAAGAAATATTATGTCCGCATCCGGGCGTATAAGACATACAGGAAAGCGGGAGGCGCTATGGATCGGGTATATGGACCGTGGAGCAAAACAAGTAAGAAAGTGAAATAAAACGCAATATCAATAATTTGTGAAGCTGTTGTTTTTGTAAAAAGACTTTTGCCGGGACCGTTTTAGCTTTATCAGAAAGGATATTGGCTCAAATGATTCTGAAAGAGGCGTTGTTATAAATCAATAGCGGTGAAAAAATGTATCTTGGAATGAAAATTTGAAAGGGTACTTGTTTTTAAGAGCTGAGTGATAAAGGTGCTGAGCCACAGTCTGAAACCTGTGACTTAGCATCTTTTTAATCTGTGCTTCGGAGAAAAAGCGGGAATTCAACGGCAGGCCTGTTTTTTCAGCGGGCAAAGTGACGGAGTCTGGTTTTCTTGCCAGATGGATCTGTTTTTTATCAGATACTTAACTGCTTTGGCCCATGAAAGAAATTGAATAGAGACTTTAAATTACTATTTTTGTCGATTTTTGTCGATAACTGATTTTTGAACTGAAATTGAAATATGGTTTTTCTCTTAGAGTATAATTATCATTGGCAAAAATAAAGGGAAGAAAGAATCCCCCCTCCTAATCACATCTGCATTACAGCTTGGAGTACGCCCCATAAAATCAGAAGTGTAGATACACCTCTATAACATGGGAAATTTTTGAGTTTTTGTAGTTAGAAATTTGTCATTCACGCAATAGATAAGAAAAAATTGCACCAAAAAAGTATTATCCGCTAATATCTAGGGTGATACTCATTTTTGGTGCATTGGACATTAAAATAGGAGCGGAAAATGCAGACCTTAAAGAAAATTGGTACATCACAATCAAGAAAGGGACAGATAAATTATTTTCTCAAAAATATGCTTGACTCTATTGGGCATCGGAGTGTTGTTGCGTCATTTTAGTTGCCGCCTTATTTCTCTTTGATGATACATCAAATCCTTGCATATAAGGTGTCAATTAAAATGATACAATATCAAAGATCCAAGTAGCACTTTAACAGACACAAAGACTG
>CATOKN010000249.1 GCA_951800425.1 uncultured Lachnospiraceae bacterium | reverse complement strand
GCGTTACGTCAATGACTTCCTGCTTTAACCTCCGTTCCAGTTCTCTTGCCTCCAACGCCGACTTCGCTTCTTCCAGTTTTGTTTCAATTTCTGTCCGCACTTCATTGACCAGTTGTCCAAACGCCGGACGGTCTTTTGGAAGAATCTCTTTCATTCCCTTTAAGACTGCCGTCAGCTCGCCTTTTTTGCCAAGAATGGCAACCCGGACGTCATTCAGCTTTGAAAGGTCGCCTGACGCTTCAATATTCCTGATTGCTTCCTCTTTGATTTTCTGCAATTTTTCCTTCATACTGGTTCTCCCTTCCTGCTCTTTTCCATTTGCGGGCGGCGCAAATCAAAAGGAGTTATCCGTCCCATGCAAAGGGACGAATAACTCCGTGATACCACCCTGATTTCCGAAACTCTTTTTCGGACACTCATTTTATGCGTAACGTACACAAACCGTTATGGGCTACTGACTGGTTCACCCATACTGCTCCAGTGCGAAAATTCAGTCATTCCCTTACGTAAAGAAGCTTCCAGCCGACGGCTTCTTCTCTCTGGAACGTGTTTGACGACTTACTGAACACTATCTTAGCATTTCATTTTCTATTTTCTGTTACATAGTAACACAGCAAAATTAGAAATGCAACCATAAAATCCACGTATTTTCTATGTTTACCGTTTTATAATTGCCTTGGAGCCGACGCCTTTTGCACGCAGCAATTTTTTATAAGCGCTTAATTTTTTGGAAGGAACTTTTATCTTTACCTTTTTCACAATCCCCTTAAAAGCTTTATTTCCTACTGTCTTCGTCGTCAGCTTTTTGGTTTTGATCACAATATTTTTCAGCTTCTTCGCACCAAAAAACGCCTGCTTTCCAATTTTTTTCACATTTGCCGGAATTGTAATTTTCGTCAGGGATGACGCCTTATAAAATGCCTTTTCCCGAATTTCTGTTACATTTCTTCCAATTGTTACTGTTTTTAAATTGCCGCATCCGGAAAAAGCTCTTTCTCCAATTATCTTAACATTAGAACCGATGACAACAGACGAAAGCTTTTTCTTATTTTTAAACGCGTCTGCCTCTATGGCTGTAACTTTGTAATTTGTACCTTTTATATTCACAGTTTCAGGAACCACGCATTTTGTCTGATTCTCATCAGACATTCCATAAAATGAAACTGCGCTTTGAGATGCACCTACGGAAACAACTTTATACTTTCCATTGGAATCTCCATCCGTTATCACTTCTCCTACGCCTGGCTGGATGTTTTCCGTATTTCCATTTCCCGGATTATTTGTATTTCCCGGCTTATTGGAATCTCCGGGTTTATCCGAACCTCCTGGTTTATCCGAGCCTCCGGGCTTATCCGAACCTCCCGGCTCCTGTGAATCATTCTTTTTCGCAAATTTTGCCGTCAGCGTTATGTCTTCTGTTACAGTAAAGTGATACTCTGGCTGATCCGATACTTTCTTTTCTCCCTGATACCATCCTGCAAATTCATATCCCTCTTTCGGATAAGCAGTTACAGATGCCTGGCTTCCTTTTTCCACTTCCAGATTTTCACTGACTGTGCCTCCCTCTTCTGCCTGAAGCGTAACCTTAGCTTTTTCTACCGGAATCTGCTCTGCCGGAATTTTAAAGCTTGTAATAGAATGCGGCGCAAGCGAAGCTTCCAGATAATTTCCATTAGCCGTGACCGTGTTTTTTTCCACGTCCACCAAAGACGGCTGCGCAATGGTATTTTCATCTTCCACGCCCTCTGACGTCAGATGCCATACCTCAACTTCGCTGCCGGTCAAATCCCTGTCGTCTATCCCGATTTCTACGCGCGTTGTATCATTTTTACGATTATTTACAGCCGTAACATAAACATTTCCCTCTTCATCTTTAGTGGAAAGAACTTTAACTACAGGTACTTCATAGCTTCCACCGTTTAATTCAAACGTATAATACGTGCTGTTTCCACGCAGCGTCTGAGCTACCTGTATATCTCCCGTCATACGATTGAAAATGGAAAATGCTTTTGCAGAAGGAGTAGAGACAAACCGAATCTCTCCGTTTTCCCCATCAACCGCCTGAATAACGCACTGAGAACCTGTGCCAAGGTCATCCGATTTATAAGGATAATCCACCAGGCAATGCTTATTGAGGTAAGGCGTTCCAAGACCAATATAATCAATCATCTCATTGGCAATATAAATCGCATGGCCAATCGAACGGATAAACGCCGAATTATGCCTGTAAATGCCAAATTCTGAAACGACAGGAACCTTTCCCTCTCCCATTATATCAATCAATTCTTCTACGCGGCTGATATTATGTTCCAGAGAACGGCCCAGAAGCTTTTCATAAAACTGCGGATCCGACTCACTGATAGAAATATATCCTCCTCCGCTTCCGCTTGTCTCGCTATAAGGATGAATCACCGCGCCGTCGTACTTGTTTCCGGCATTCTTTAACGCCGTAATTGCCGCCGGCTTTTCCATGCAGGAATATACCGAAACGTCCATATCAAGTTCTTCCGCAATTTCTTTTAGTTTGTCATAATATGCTACAAAGCCGTCCCGTATCGTTTTATAACTGATTTTGACCGCCTGACCGGACGGAGGAATCTTTCCATTCGTTCCGTCTCCAAACGTAATTTTTCCCGTCTCTTCATCAAATTCACAAACAGCTTCATCTCCATAATCTTTCAATGACGGAACAATCTCCCATTCTACCTCGTTTACATAGATGGTTGCGCTTCCCTCTACAACCGGGGCGTATAGTGCATACCGCACCTGATTTGGACTTCCATTGCTGTTTGCCGCCGCATTCTGCCAATCTTCTTCCTGCACCGCATGCTGTTTGTTAAAAGTCATTTCTCCGCCGTTCACATAGGCTCTCGCCATTGACGCATAATCCGAAGCTCCACAGCCGGGCATCCAGTAATTTTGTCCCCAGAGTCCCATCTCATTACCGATTTCAAACTGAGTCACACCGTACGGTTCCGGATGTCCATTTGCCGCGCGCACTTCCGCCCAGTCTGTGCCGCCGTTTGGATTGGTCGCATCCCCGTCTGCCGGAGCGTTTAAATATTCAAATAAATCTGCCGCGTCGTCTGCGCTTCCCTGACCCATCGCGTAGACCCAGATTGTTTCGGAATTCAATTCGTCATAAATCCAGGTCATGGCCTCATCCACGCCAAAATTCGGCGTAATCGGACTGTAAAGATTTCCATGTATCGTCTTCTTTCTTTCCGCCACAGGTCCAATCGCACGTTTCCAGTCGTATAAATTAGAAACAGTTCCTCCCGGATAACGTATCGAGCCAAAAGCGGCTTCCTTTACAAGCTCATTAAATTCATCTTCAATTTTTCCTTCTTCGGCATTCCAGGAACTGTAACCATCGTTGTGGTATCTGTGGTTGATGCCAAACATTGCCGGCGAAATGTCCCGCAGCTTTCTTGACGTATCTACCTCAATAGAAATAAGAACCGTATTCTTATAATCCTGCATTGCCTGTTCTAACGCATCTAACATATCCTGCAGCATCTCCGCATTCAAATCTGTTCCGTCAA
>CATOKN010000248.1 GCA_951800425.1 uncultured Lachnospiraceae bacterium | reverse complement strand
ATATACCAGATGGCGTAATCCGCATCCGAAATCTCAATCAATTCCTGATTCAAATCAAACGGCAGCTCTTCTTCTGATTCGTCCACGCTGCCGTCCTCCCTTTCGTACACAATCTGAGCCGGACGGTTCACGGCTTTTACCGCGCGCCGGAATTTGCCTCTTGGCGTATCGTCCCCGCAGCGGTTAAAAATTACTACGTCAGCCTGAAACAGCTGCTCCATAATCATTGGACGCATATTATTTAAATACATGTCAAACGTAGAGGCGTCCGCAGTCGCCAGGGACTGTACGATAACCCATCCCTCCGGCAGCTTTTTCTCAAGCAAAACTTCCATGCGCCACATGCCGTTGTATTCTATAAAGACCTGATCCGGCAGATACTGGCGATGTATGCTTTCTAACAGCTCTTCTGTAAAATCTTCTTCCTTTTCCACCATAAGCAGACGGACATTCATCTCTTTTAACTTTGCTTCGTCATATTCCTCGTCGCCGTCTTCACAGGCAATCAGAAGCGTCTTTGCGCCGTCGCCAAAATGATTTTCAAACAGGGTCTGACAAATCAGCGTCGTCTTTCCGCTGTCCATAAATCCGGTAAATAAATAAACGGGTATTTCTTCCATGCTACTGTTCTCCCTAATCAATGCCAAACAATGTTTCCAGCTTGCGTTCTTCCAAATCTGTGCCGATTACGCAAATGCGTCCGGTGTAGTCCGGTTCGCCGCTTCGGATTTCATATTCGCCCGGTACCATGTCAAAATAAATCCAGCCGCCGTCCTTATTTTCCACCATGCCCTTCGCCCGAAGCGCCACGCCATAGGTTTCCTCTTCTGAAAGCGCTTTGACAGCCGTTTCGATTTCAGCCTTTGTAAATTTCCGGGGAGTTTCTCTTCCCCAGCTCATAAATACGTCGTCTGCATGATGATGGTGATGCGCTTCGTGATGTTCATGACATCCGCAGTTTTCCTCATGTCCGTGGTCATGACAGCATTCTTCGTGGTCATGATGATCATGATGGCATTCTTTATGGTCATGATGGTCGTGATGACATTCTTCGTGGTCATGATGGTCATGATGGCATTCCTCGTGAGAATGCGCTTCTTTTTTATGCTCCTCTTCTGCAAACAGCTTCATCTCAAGCGAGTCCTGTCTTTCCATAACCTTTCGCATCTGAGCGCCGGAAATCTCATCCCACGGCGTTGTAACAACGGCCGCTTTCTCATTCAGATTCCGCATCTGCTTCACGCAAAGCGCAAGCTGTTCCGTCGATACGCCCTGGGTACGGCTCAATACAATCATCGTTGCAAACGCAATCTGATTATTGAAAAATTCCCCGAACGCTTTCATCTGCTTAGCCGCTTTTTTCGCATTTACGACGGTGACAAGGCCGTTTAATTTTACGTCCTGTTCCTTTTCCAAATCAACGACAGACTTCATAACGTCAGATAATTTTCCGACTCCGGACGGCTCAATTACGATGCGGTCCGGATGGTACGTTGCGATCACTTCGTTTAAATTTTTTCCAAAATCACCTACCAGGGAACAGCAGATGCAGCCGGTATTCATCTCCGTAATATTTACGCCGGAATCTTTTAAAAAACCGCCGTCAATGCCCACCTCTCCAAACTCATTTTCAATCAGGGCTATTTTTTCGTCTTTGTATGCCTCGTCCAGCATTTTCTTAATAAACGTCGTTTTTCCGGCCCCTAAAAACCCGGAAACAATATCAATCTTTATCATATCGCATCCTTCTTTCTTTCATATATATTAAAGCAAATATAGCCGCAAAGCCGGTATTTGTCAAGTAACGCTTCTTTTTCTTCTTTCCCGTTCCAGCCATTTTACTCTGTAAAATATCTTTCTCCCTTTACAGGCTGTGCATATGATACAGCTTTTCATAAATGCCGCCCTTTGCCAGAAGCTCCGTATGGCTCCCCTCTTCCGCAATTCCGCTTTCTGTCAGTACCAGGATACGTTTTGCATTTTGAATCGTCGTCAGCCTGTGGGCAATGACAAACGTCGTCCTGTCTTTTGCAAGCCTCTCCAGAGATTCCTGCACAACTTTCTCGCTCTCATTATCGAGCGCGGACGTCGCCTCGTCAAAAATCAGAATCGGAGGATTTTTCAAAAACACTCTCGCAATCGAAAGCCGCTGCTTTTGTCCTCCGGAAAGCTTCATGCCCCGCTGCCCAATATCTGTTTCATACCCGTTTGGCAGCGACAGGATAAATTCGTGGGCATTTGCGTTTTTTGCGGCTCTGACCACTTCTTCTTTCGTTGCGTCTGGCTTTCCGTACCGGATATTGTCGAATACCGTTCCGGCAAAAAGGTATACGTCCTGCTGTACGATTCCAATATTTTCCCGCAGACTTTTTAATTTTAAATTGCGAATATCTGTTCCATCTATTCTGACCGCACCTGCGGTTACGTCATAAAATCTGGGAATCAGGCTGCACAGCGTGCTTTTTCCCGCTCCGGAAGACCCGACCAAAGCTACGTACTCGCCGGCGTCCACATGAAGCTGGATATGGCTTAGCACCTTTTCGCTGTTTTCTTCATAACGGAACGAAACATTGTCAAAATCAATGCTCCCTTTTACTTCGGACAGTTCCAGTGCGCCCTCCCTGTCTGCAATATCAGGCTCTATGGCCATAACCTGAAGAAACCGCTCAAACCCGGTATATCCGTTCTGAAACTGTTCCGTAAAATCAATGAGCGTTTTGATCGGCTCCGTCAGCACATTGATATAAAGCAAAAACGTAATCAAATCCGTTACTTCTATCATTCCGTACGAAATAAAAACCGCCCCTGCCATTAAAACTAAAATGGTAATCATCAGCGAAAAGGAACTCAGCCCCGCATGGTAGCCGCCCATATAAAGATAACTGTTCTTTTTGGCTTCCAGAAAACCGCCGTTTCCGACCAGAAACTTTTCCTGCTCCATTTCTTCATTGGCAAACGATTTTACCACACGGATTCCGGAAAGGTTATCCTCGATCCGACTGTTGATGTCCGCTATTTTTTCCCGGTTTCTGCGAAACGCCCGTTTCATCTTTCCATTAAAAAAGTAAGCGTAAACGAACATAACGGGAACCAGCGCAAACGCTGCCGCCGTCAATGCGGGACTGATGCATGTCATAATAACAAACGCGCCAAGAATTTTAATCAGAGAAATCACGATATTTTCCGGCCCGTGATGCATCAGCTCCGTAATGTCAAATAAATCGGTCGTAATTCTTGACATCAAAGCCCCGACTTTCTGGTTATCGTAAAAAGCAAACGAAAGCTTTTGAAAATGTGCAAAAATTTCGTTGCGCATATCATATTCAATTTTTGCCCCCATTACATGACCGTAATTGCTGATAAAAAAATTGCAAAAACAGGAGACGGCTGTCAAAACCGCCATCAACAATCCCAGCAAAAGCGTCAGACGCAGCGCCTCTCCTTTTTCCAGATAAATGACTACCGACGTGATATAACGGGCAATCAGCGGGATTGCCAGCGCAATTCCCGAAGCCAGAACCGCAAAAAACAAATCCGCGGCAAAAACGCCCCGATATGGCC
>CATOKN010000247.1 GCA_951800425.1 uncultured Lachnospiraceae bacterium | reverse complement strand
GCCGTCTACAACGCCCGGCGCCACCTGTTCCGCCACGCTGCCCGCCACCTGCTCTGCCACGCTGCCCGCTGTCTGCTCTGCCACGCTGCCCGCTGCCTGCTCTGCCGCGCCGCCCGCCGCCAAAGCCGCCGCGCTGCCCGCCACTTCCGTCGCAACGCCTCTTGCCGTCTGATCCGCTGCGGCGCCGGCTGCAGTTCCAATCGTTCCAAGCAAAGTCTGCAACTGTGCTTCGGCCCCCTGCGCCACCTGCGCGGAAATCGCGTCGTTTTTCATTGCCTCTTCCACGGGAATTCCTGCCGCCTGAGCCGCTTTCACATATCCGGCCGCAGTAAACGCCGCTTTTAGCTGTGCCTTCGCTTCGTCGGAAACCGCTCCTGACGCGGCCGCGACTGCCTGTTCTCTTGCCTTTGCCGCGATCTCGTCTAATTGTCCGGATATTGCCGCCGTCGCCTGTTCCTTTGCCTGGGCCGCAATCACCGGCTTTTGCGCCTGTATCCCCGCCGTCGCCTGTTCTTTTGCCTGAGCCGCAATGACCGGCTTTTGCGCCTGTATCCCCGCCGCTGCCTGTTCTTTTGCCCGGGCTGCCGCCGCCTGCTTTACGCCGTCTCCCGCAGCCGACGCATAAAATGCCTGGGACGCCTGTTCTTTGATATGGCGATAGCTCTGCGGATTGGAGTCGTCTGCAAACTGAGCGTCTATGGCACGCTCCGCCTCTGCCCTGGCCTCTTTCGAAGCGTTCGCCTTTTCACTTTCGCTCATCGGCGTACGCAGCGCCTGATCCAGCGTTTTCACTCCCTCGTTTAATGTTCCGACGCTTGCGGCAAGATCCGATATTCCGCTAATTAGCATACCCGTCTGTCCTTTTAACGTACTAATTCCATCCGCCAGCTTTTTCGCGCCGTTCGTATAGTCCGCTACGCCGCTTTTTAATGCCCCGACGCCGTTTGAAAATTCGCCCATTTTCTCATCCATGGTGTCAAGGCCCGCAAACAAATCTTTGGATCCGTCCTTTAACTGTCCCGCAGCCGACGTCAAATCGTCCATTTTTTCATCCATTTCCGATAAATCAATGGAATCTTTAGCATCAAGTTCTGAGATTCCGGTAACAACCGTCATCGTCATATCCAGGGAAAAATTTTCTGCGTCCGCCGCAACTTCCACATAATCCGGAATCGAAACGTCGTCTGAAAAATCACCGCCGTCTGCCGACAGGCTTTCTTTTAATCCCGGAAGCGCCATTCCCACGACAATATTTTTATCTCCGTTGGAAATCACTTTTCCATTTGTTACGGCCACGTTTTGAAACGAATCGTCCAAAACCATGCCGGAAACCGCAAGAAACGGAACGAAAACCTCTCCCCTTTTCTCATGGTTTTCATAATCGAACCGGATGCGTACTTTTCCGCTCTTTCCCGCAAGATTTTTTGCCGAAATCTCTTTTCCATCCAGAAAATATGTGATTTTTTCTGTGACAGGCGCCTCTTTTCTGCTCGTTCCCTGATAATAAATATCGCTTCCTTTTGCATTCCAGCTCAGGCTGCCGCCGTTTTGCTCAAACGCCTCGTCGCCTTTTACGTTTTCTATTTCCTCCAAATCAGAAACGTCTTCCAGACGTTCTTTTTTGTCCGGATTTTTCAGCCATTCGCTGACAATTGTTGACTTTGCGTTTCCATTGCAGTCTGCAAGAATATAAACCGTCTCATCTTTTCCAATTTCCATTTTCAGAGATCCGTTGTCAGAAAGCGCGCGGGCAAGCGTTTCCTGTATGCCGTCTTTTTCCTGCATCTGCCCTTTTGACTCGTCGCTCTTTTGCAAAACCTGCCCTTTTGCCCCGCTTTCTTTTGCGTCGCAGACATAATAAGTTCCAACGCTGCCTCCAAGCAACGCGAATGTTAAAATTCCGGCTATCATGCGGATGGTATATTTATTTTTAAATTTCACTTTTAACTCGGCTAACTTCATGCTGATTCCCTCCTGTAAATTGAACTTTATGTTTTTCCCCCTCCGGCAAAAATCCTGCGCTGGTATGGACGATGATTTTGTCAAATACCAAAAACATAGCCGGAAGAACAAATGCCACAACAAATAAGCTGATGATTGCGCCCCTTGCAAGCAGCATGCACAGAGAGCTTATCATATCAATGCTTGAATATACGCCGACGCCAAACGTCGCGGCAAAAAAGCTGAATGCGCTGACAAACACTGACTGAAGCGACTGGTTCAGGGCCGTCGTGACGGCTTCTTTTTTTCCTGCGCCGCGGCTTCGCTCTCGTTTATATTTTGTCGTCATCAATATCGCGTAATCTACGGTCGCCCCAAGCTGAATCGTTCCAATGACGATGGAAGCAATAAACGGAAGCACCGTCTTTGTGTAATAAGGAATTCCCATATTGATAAAAATCGCAAATTCAATGACCGCGACCAGAATGACCGGCAGAGAAATGGATTTTAAAACAATGGCGATAATCAGGAAAATCAACACAATGGATACGGCGTTTACAATCTGAAAATCCCGATCGGTAATTGCAATCAAATCCTTTGTACAAGGCGCTTCTCCAATCAGCATTGCCGTCGCGTCATACCGCTTTACAATTTTTTGGATGACGTCGCACTGCTCATTGACTTCGTCTGTTCCCGTCTTATATTCTGAAAGCACGTAAATCATCTGGTAATTCCCATTGTTTAAAGCTGTCCGAATCTTCTCCGGCGCCATTTCGTCCGGAAGCAGCGGCCCTGTGACTGCGTCTAACCCAAGCGCCATCCTGACTCCCTTTACTTCTTTTACCTCTTTTTCCATTTGATAAGCCGTCTTTTTTGGCATATCGCTGGCCGCCAGTATGACATGGGCCGCGCCAAGATCAAATTCGCGCTCCAGGGCGTCTCCTGCGGCAACGCTTTCCAAATCATCCGGCAGCGTTCCGACCAGGTCGTAATACACCTGATTATGATTCTGCGCGTAAAACATAGGCCCGACAGCCGCAAGAAAAATCAAAAGAAAAACGGGATAATGCTTTGTCACAAAGCTTCCGGCTTTCCCAAGGTCCGGAACAAACGGCCTGTGCTTTGTTTTTTCTAACCATTTGTCCGTCACAAGTATCATGGACGGAAGAATCGTCACGCAGCCTGCAACGCCGAATACAACGCCTTTTGCCATTACAATGCCAAGATCCATGCCCAATGTAAACGTCATAAAGCACATGGCTAAAAATCCGGCAATCGTGGTAATGGAGCTTCCCACTACGGAAGATACGGTCTGGGAAATGGCATGCGCCATCGCCCTCTTTTTGTCGTTTGGATAGCGGCTCTGGTTTTCCTCATAGCTGTGCCAAAGGAAAATTGAATAATCCATCGTAACCGCAAGCTGAAGCACCGCGGCAAGCGCCTGGGTAATAAATGAAATTTCTCCGGCGATGCGATTGGTTCCAAGGTTATAAACAATCGCCATTCCTATGCTCAAAAGAAAAATAGCCGGTATCAAAAAGGAATCCATGGTAAGCCCTAAAACAAGCGCTGAAAGCAGCGCCGCAATCCCGACATATGCGACGTCTTCGCTGTTGCATAT
>CATOKN010000246.1 GCA_951800425.1 uncultured Lachnospiraceae bacterium | reverse complement strand
GTGAAAATGGCATATACGACTGCTTTTCCCAGGATTTGCTTGAAATCATGAACGATGTCGACATTATGATGGTAAATAATGAGTTTACCTATAGTACGCGTGGTAAGCCGCTTGCCGGAAAAGCCTATACGTTTCGGGCCGATCCGTCGCGCGTAGAGCTTTTGGATGCGTTTGGGACGGATATTGTAAATCTGGCAAACAACCATGTTTACGATTTTGGATCGGAAGCGCTGCTGGATACGATTTCCGTTTTAAAAGAAGCCAAAATGCCTTATGTCGGCGCGGGCGCAAATATCGAAGAAGCTTCCAGACCCTGCTATTTTATCTGTAACGGAAGAAAAATTGCAATTGTTGCGGCAACGCAGATTGAGCGTTCTACAAATTATACAAAAGAAGCGACGGAAAGTACGCCAGGGGTGCTAAAGACTCTGGATGCAGAGAAGTTTGTAAATGTAATTCAAAAAGCAAAGAAAAACAGCGACATTGTGATTGCCTTTGTACACTGGGGAACAGAGGGCGACAGCCATTATGGCACGGATCAGTACGAGCTTGCAAAAGAATTTGTGGAGGCCGGCGCGGACGCGATTATCGGAGGGCATACGCATTGTCTGCAGGGTTTCGAAATTATGGAAGAAGTGCCGATTATATACAGTCTGGGCAATTTCTGGTTTAGCAGCGGAACTTTAGACACCGGACTTGCGACGCTTACAATAGATGAAAGGGGAGAGCTTTCGATGGGGTTTATTCCCTGTATTCAGAAGAGCTTAAAGACGTCTCTGGTGACAGACGATGCGGAACGGCGGCGTATTTTGGATTTTATGCAGGAGCATTCCGCAGAGGGGATTCTGGTAACGGAAGACGGGATGGTAAGGCGGGAGAATTAGAATGAATTTTTATATACTTACGTTGTTTCCGGAAATGGTGGAACATGCGTTGAATGCCAGCATTATCGGCAGGGCGAAAGAAAAAGGAATTTTGCATATTGAAGCCGTCAATATCCGGGATTATACAAAGGACAAACACCAAAAGACCGATGATTATCCCTATGGGGGAGGCGCGGGCATGGTGATGCAGGCGCAGCCGATTTATGACGCGTATCTTGCTCTTGCAGAAAAAATAGGCTATCGTCCAAGGACGATTTACGCGACGCCTCAGGGGCCGTCGTTTACACAGAAGATGGCAAAGGAATTCGCAAAAGAAGAGCATCTTATCATACTTTGCGGACATTACGAGGGTGTGGACGAGCGGGTACTGGAAGAAATTGTAACGGATCACGTATCGATTGGAGATTATGTTCTGACCGGAGGAGAGCTGCCGGCCATGGTGATGACAGATGCGATTTCCCGCATGGTGCCAGGCGTTTTGACGAATGAAGCGTCCGGCTCTTTGGAATCGTTTGAGGGCAATCTGTTAGAGCATCCCCAATACTCAAGGCCTTATGAATGGAATGGTAAAAAAGTTCCGGACGTGCTTTTATCCGGAGATCATCGAAAGATTGAAAGCTGGAGAAGAGAGCAGTCCATATTACGGACAAAGAAGCGCCGTCCGGACTTGTTAAAAAAAGCAGATTTGACCATCAAAGAAAAAGCAGAGCATCAGGTTAATGACTGAAAAGCGGGAAGATGGTATGACGATTGCAGAAATAAATGAAGAGCTGCATGCGCTTGCAGATTATGCATTGACGAATTCTTTTTTGATTGAGAATCGTCCGAGTGACTGGACATATAATAAAGCGATACAAAAGACGCTGGAATCCTGCCGCATAGAAGAGGAAGATAAGGATGCGCGCAGAAAGAAGCGTCGAATGTAATAGTTTTATTATGGGTATAAAAGAAAAGAGGAGGAACATCTATGAGTAAAAAAATGAAAAGACTGGGGATTGGTCTGCTGGCGTCGTTTCTTGCGATTGGAAGCGTGCCGTTTGGAGGGGGAGACGCTTATGCAGAAGAAAGAGCGGACGCGCTGTCGGATAACAAGACTGCGGCCCCGGAACCTTGGGGAGCATTGCCGAGTTTGAATCAGTACCAGTACCAGAAAGAAGAGCTTGCGGCGTTTTGCCATTTCGGGCCAAATACGTTTGAAAACGTAGAATGGGGAGAGCATTATGGGGACAGGGCTCCGTCTGATATATTCCGGCTTGAAAATGATTTTGACGCGGATCGTATGGTAAAAGCAATGAAAGACGCCGGATTTAAAAAACTGATTATTACGGCGAAGCATCATGACGGATTTTGTCTCTGGAACAGCGCGGAAACGGATTATGACGTGACGGCGGCAGGCTACAAAAACGGCGAGGGAGATGTGCTGGCGGAAATATCCGCGGCCTGTACCAAGTACGATCTGAACATGGGACTGTATTTATCTCCCTGGGACATCCACGAGCCAAGTTATGGATATTATGATGCAAACGGAAATCCAACAAGTAAAGAAAACGATGTTTTGGATTACAACAAATTTTACAACAATCAGCTTGAGGAAATTCTTGGCAGCGATAAATATGGCAATGACGGTCATTTTGTAGAAGTCTGGATGGACGGAGCCAAGGGAAGCGGCGCGAACGCGCAGGAGTATGACTTCCAGCTCTGGTTTGATACGATTCAGAGAAACGAGGGAAAAGCGGGCGGTTACGAGGACGACTGTATGCTTTTTGGAGCTGAGGCATATACAACCGTACGATGGATTGGCAATGAACTGGGACTGGCAAATGAAGAAACATGGTCGAAATCCCAGGTGGATTATGAAGCGAATACGATTGACAGCAATCGGACGGGAAGCAATGGAACGACGGTTGGAATTGCAGAAGGGAATCAATGGACGGTGCCGGAAGCTGACGCGCGCATTACGAGCGGGTGGTTCTGGGGACCTGGGAAAAAGACGCCGAAGTCTTTGAAAGAACTTTCCGATATGTATTTTAATTCGGTCGGACACAATGCCGTTTTGCTTTTGAATATTCCTCCAAATACAGATGGAACGGTAGACGAGGATATTTTAAACCGCATGGCCGAATTTGGAGCCAATATTAAAAACAGCTTTGCGAATAATCTGGCAAAAGACGCCGAGGTTACGGCGTCAGAAGTGAGAGGAAACGACGTGGCATTTGCTCCGTCAAACGTATTGGACGGTTCGGACGAAACATACTGGACAATGGAAGACGACACGACGACCGGGAGCCTGACGCTTAATCTGGGAGGAGCAAAGCGTTTTGATATGGTAACGATAGAGGAAGCGATTTTGCTTGGGCAGAGAATTAAAAGCTTTGTGGTGGATTATCAGGTGAATGGAGGAGAATGGAAAGAATTTGCGCGGGGAACGACGATTGGCGCGAAGAGAATCTGCCGGACAAAGCCGGTAATGGCTGATAAAATCCGCATCCGCATCACGGATTCGTATGCGGTTCCGCTGATTAGCGAAGTTGGGGTATATAAAGCGACGAAAGAGTTCGAGGAGCCTTCGCCGATTCCGGATGGAATGGAGAAAATTCTTGTTTCGGATACGGATGATTCCGACGGCAGTGGTTTTACGTTTACCGGAAACTGGACAAATGAAACGGGAAGCCAGTTTATAGACGGC
>CATOKN010000245.1 GCA_951800425.1 uncultured Lachnospiraceae bacterium | reverse complement strand
GCATTGATTTGCACGATCTTTCGAAAAAAGTTCCGTCATAGCCCCACATGCAAAAGGCGTCAAAACCTCCGTCTCTATGCCTACGGAACGGAAAATTTCAGAAACATAAATGCAATTCATCACAGTTGCCAGCATCCCGATCTGATCCGCCTTGACGCGATCGATCGTCTCACTGGTACGTCCTCTCCAGAAATTTCCTCCGCCGATGACAATGCCCACCTGAATCTGTCTGTCCACAAGCTCTTTTACCTGCCGTGCAACTTCTGTCACCGTTGGTTCGTCAAATCCTGTCTTTTTCTCTCCGGCCAGCGCTTCTCCGCTTAATTTCAACAACACCCGTTTCATAAATTAATTTCCCTTTCTATCGTCAAAAAGACCCTGTACGTCTATATCTGCATAACACTGTGAGCAGAAGCCTTCAATCACTGCTCCATTGTTAATCTGTACGGAACGGGATTTGATATTTCCCATAATTACCGCAGAAGTATCTACAACAACGGGACCCTGTACGTCTATATCTCCTTTGATTGCTCCTGCAATGACTGCGGAAGCTGCCGAAATATTTCCAATCACAACGGAACCAATACCGATTTTTACCGTTCCGGTGCTTTTTACTTCGCCTTCAATTTTAGCGGCATCCGCAAAAAACTCAGAAGAATTACTGTTTCCCTCCAGTATGCCGGTAATCACTAATTTTCCGTTGCAGGTTACGTTACCGCCAATTCTTCCGCGAATATCTATGGAGCCGTCCGCATTGATGTCGCCGTTGATGCTCGTTCCCTCAGTAATCACCGTCGTTTCGTCAGAAATCGCATCCGGATTTACTCCCATAATCTGACTGGCGTTCATTGTTTCTTCATTCATTTTTATTCTCTCCTCCATTGTTGTTCTTGCATCAGCTCTTTTTACTTCTCTCGTAAATTCCCGCTCCAGATCAGCCACCTGCTCCGGCTTCACAACCGGCTGGGAAGCCGGGGCTTCTTCTGCAACCTGCTCCAATAACCCGTTCAATTTAGAAAGTTCGGATTCGGTATCCACTTCCGCGTCCAGCGTATTGACTACCATATCGTCGTTTTCAAGGGAATCCTGCTTTTCTGCTTTTTCATCTTCCTCCGGAAGCAGCTCATTGACTGCCTGAGAAAAATCATCCTTAAATTCTTTAAAAAAGCCCATATTACATCCTCCATTTTTCTATTATCTACTGCTCCGCGCTTGCTGCCGCAATATGCTGGACTACAGTCGTACTCTCGTCAATCGGAAGCAGTCTGGCTCCCATGTTCTTTAGTTCCTGTATCATCGGCCCCAGCGCTTTTACCGTAGAAGTCTTTGTTACGGAATCGTGCATAAGAACAACCGACGTTTTATACTTCTTTACGTCTTCCATTACGTTTTCGATCAGTTCTTCCGGCGCATATGCCTGAGACGTAGCGTCTCCGCTCGATACGTTCCAGTCAAAATACGTAATCTGCCGCCGGTTCAGAAAGGAGATGAATTCTTTCATATTCTCGTTGCTTACATGATTGCTGCTGCCGCCGGGAAAACGATAAAACAGGCTTTCTTTACCTGTTACCTCATATAAATAATTCTGTATTCTGGA
This sequence comes from uncultured Lachnospiraceae bacterium, assembly GCA_951800425.1. GTDB lineage: Bacteria > Bacillota > Clostridia > Lachnospirales > Lachnospiraceae > Roseburia_B. The sequence continues at coordinate 1,976 of CATOKN010000245.1, read as the reverse complement.
AAAATCCTCCTCAAAAGCCTCAATAGAACTGTACAAAGTACTGTACTTATGCGTAAATGAATGCATCGCCAGCGTATGGCCCTCATCGACGATTCTCTGATATAACGCTTTAGACGCCTCGTCTTCTCTTCCAATGACAAAAAACGTAGCCTTTACATCGTTTTCTTTTAATATATCCAGAATCTGAACCGTATTGCTGCTTGGCCCGTCGTCAAACGTAAGATAAACTTTATGGACGTCGTCTGGCCCGGCCATATTTTCTTCCTGATTCACCGCATGCACAATTTCATAGTTTTCTTCCAGATCTATAGCTTCCGTCGTCTGTTCCAGATCAAAATATTCGCTTTCTTCTGCTTTTGAAACAGTGTTTTTTGATTCTGCATCCATCTGTCCGCTTACGGTAAAATTATCCAGCAGATAATTAAGCTTCGATTCCATCGCACGAACTTTCAATAACAGCCCTATACAAATGACCATGGAAAGCAGAAACCAGATTGCAACCGTAAACATAATCATTTTCCGGATTGCCGCAATCCTCTTTCGCCTGTTGCGTTCTTTTTTCAATCCATTTGCAGCGCCAGCATCCATATGTGATCTCCCTGTCCAATTACTCTTTCATATTGTATCACAAAAAATTACTTTTGCAAGAATTATTCCGTACTATCTTCAATTAATGACTCTGTCGCTGAAAGTTCTTCCACGCCTTCTTCGTAGGAGTCTTCCTCTCCTTCCACATCTTCACTGTAGTATTCTTCCTCGGACACTTCCTCCACTTCGGCATTTTCATACAGAAAATCAACAATCTTATCTCTTAAAAGATTGACTCTGACATATACTTCCCCGTAATCTTCCAGAAAATCATTCAAAGATTCATAACCGTATTCTACCGCGGCTGCTTCCGCATCCTCTGAAAACGCGTCATTTATTTTTCCAAGACCCTCTTTTTCTGAAATTGCCTGTGCTACCAGTATTTCATTTACCCAATCCGTAACTTCGTCATTTAACTCCGACTCTTCCCCGATAAACTCTGAAAGCTCCATGCCAAGCGCATCTGCGTATTCCTGATATTCCTGTATTCTGCTATTGTAGCATTCGTCAAACAAATCCTGAGGATAACCGTCGATTTTGGCATTTGCAATCGCCGTCAAAAGAACGTCGTCCCCGGCCATAGCTTTTGCGTCCTCCATCGCGCTTGTCATAAGTTCTTCCATCAGCGCTTCTTCATACTCTTTTACCGTATCGTAATCCGTCACTTCTTTTACAAAAGCATCGTTATACTCCGGTACGACGACTTCGCTGATGGTATTTATCGTCACTTTAAATTCTGCTACCTTTCCTCCCACCGTATCGTCGTAATCTTCCGGAAAAGTCATCTGAAAAGTGAATTCTTCTTTCGGATTTTTTCCAATCAGATTTTTTTCAAACTCTTCGATAAATTCTTCTTCTCCCAGAGTAAGTTCAAACCCCTCTGCCGAACCGCCTTCAAATTCTTTTCCGTCAATTGTTCCTGCAAAATCCATATTGATGTAGTCGCCATTCTGCGCGGCACGATCTGAAATTTCGTTATACTTTGTATTTTCTTCCAGCAAATATTCCACTTCGATTTCAACGTCTTCCTCGGATACGCTTGGAACAGGATAACGCACTTTCAGATTTTTGTATTCTCCAAGCGTTACGTAATCACTGACATTATAATCGAAATTTGCCGCAGAGCCTCCTTTTCCCGCCTCCGTGCTGCTAACCGGAACGTCTTTATCCGAAGCGTTATTTCCACAACCTGCCAGAAGAAAAATCCCCATACCCAAAGCCACAGCCGTAACATAGAATCTTTTTCTCATAATTATAATTATCCTCTTTCCTTATTTAATCTGTATTTCCATAGGCATAATAACATACTTATAAAGCGAAAATCAATGGGTTTTTTGTGGCTTTTTTGTGTTTTGGTTCTCATCTGATGTTTTCTTGAATATAATTAT
>CATOKN010000244.1 GCA_951800425.1 uncultured Lachnospiraceae bacterium | reverse complement strand
CCCTGTACGCTGCCGTAAAAAATAAAATGCTTCCGTATTGACTGATCCATTTCAAAAAAATCCTCCATTCTTTTCCATCCGTCTTTGCGTACGCTTTTGAAAGAGTAAATACAATCTGTACAAAACGGGGAATGATAGCACATCATCCCCCGTCAAAATTTGTTACATTCTCTCCGGCGCGCGAAATCCCAGCAAATCAATGCACGTTTCTAATATATCTTTTGTCAGCCTGAGCAGACAGACATATCCCGCCCGCACAGCTTCCTCTTCTTCGGAAAGAATTTTTGTCTCATGATAAAAATGGTTCAATGCATTGGCAAGTCCGTAAATATAGGCGCATACCTTATGCGGAGCAGTCTCTGCAAACGCATTTTCCACTGCCGCGCCAAAGCGGCTGATTTCCAGCATCAGCGATTTTTCACTTTCTGATTTTGCCGGAAGAATTTGCTCTTTCACATGTTTGCAGTCCATCGCTTCGTATTTCGACAGGATCGATTTGATACGTACAATGGTATAAAGAATGTAGGGCCCCGTATTCCCTTCAAACGACGTAAACCGCTCAATGTCAAAAATATAATCTTTCGAAGCCTGATTCGACAAATCTCCGTATTTAATCGCAGACAATGCTACGATTTTCGCCGTTTCCCTCGCCTCTTCCTCGTCCGGCAAAGATTTGTTTTCCATAATCTTTTGGTACATTTCTTCATTGATTTCGGAAACCAGGCTTTCCAGACGCATGACGCCGCCTTCTCTTGTTTTAAACGGCTTGCCGTCTTTTCCGTTCATTGTGCCAAATCCCTGAAACGTAAGCTTCGTATCTTTCCCTACCAGTCCCGTCTTTCTGGCACAGCGAAATACCTGGGTAAAATACAGATCCTGACGCTTATCTACCACATAGATGATTTCATCCGGATGATAATCCTGCATGCGCCAGACGATCGTGGCAAGATCCGTCGTGTTATAAAGGGACGCTCCGTCAGATTTCAAAATCATACAGGGCGGTATTTCTTTTGCATCCGTCTCTTCTTTGACGTCTACAACGAGCGCGCCCTCGCTGACGTATGCATAGCCGTCGTCTTTCATCTTCTGTACCATGTCGGGAATGTAAGGCTGCGCGTCCGATTCACCTTTCCATAAATCGAAGGATACGTTCAGATTTTCGTAATTTTTCTTTAAATCCGTCACCGACACATTTAATATGTGGGAAAGGAGTTCCTGATAACCGCGTCTTCCGTTTTGCAGCTCATACGTCGCCTGCATCGCTGCTTCTTTATACGCCTCGTCTTCCTTTGATTTTGCGCTGGCCGTCGGATAAATCTCCTCTAACTCCGATATGGTAAACGGAGCTTCTTTTGGGTATTCTCCGTCAAAATCCTCCTGATAATAGATGAGATCCGGCTTTCTGATTCCAAGCTCTGTGATAATCAGGCCCATCTGAAGCCCCCAGTCGCCAAGATGTACGTCTCCTATCATTTCATGTCCCATAAACCGGCCGATGCGCTTGATGCTTTCGCCGATGATAGCCGACCGCAGATGTCCGATATGAAGAGGCTTCGCCACATTTGGCCCGCCGTAATCAATCATAATCTTCTTTGGCTCTTTCGCCGTCTCGCAGCCAAAACGCTCCTCATCCTTTCTCATCTCCTGCAAATATCCGGCCAGAAAAGACGGATCTAATTTGAGATTTAAAAATCCCGGCCTGACGGATTCCGCCATGGAAAACATCTGATTTCCGGTCAGCTTTGCCGCGACTTCATCCGCAATCAGAAACGGCGCCTTTTTGTACTGCTTTGCCGCCGCAAGGGCGCCGTTGCACTGATATTCGCATAAATCCGGGCGGTTGGACAACGTCACTTTTCCGTATGATTTTTCATAGCCGCTGTCAAAAAACGCCTCTTCCACCTCTTTGGCTATTAAGTCCAATATCTTTTTCATCGTTATTTCACAACCCTGACAGTAGATTTCTGCCCTTTCTTTTTAAACTTCTTTGTATATGCCTTTACTTTATTTTTAGGAACCTTGATCTTACATTTTGCATTTACGCCTTTTAACGCGTTACTTCCGACTTTCTTTAATACCTTTGACGAAATGATAATGTTTTTCAGCTTGCCGGAACCCTGGAAAGCGGACGCTCCTATTTCCGTAATGTTGGCTTTGATCACTACTTTTCCAAGCCGTCTGTTATTTTTAAAAGCCCGGGCCGCAATGGCCGTTACGTTAAATTTGATTTTTTCAAATTCTACCTGTTTTGGAATCGTCACATTTTTCTGCGTCTTTTTCTCCGGCTTTAAGAAAATAACCGTACCTCCCGAAGCGGCGGATTTTGTAACCCGATACCAGTTCTTGTTATATATGAACTTCGTTCCGACTGCCGGAAGCTCTGTCTGTGTTTGCGGGCTTTTTTCTATCGGTTTAATTGCCAGACCGTTTTTCAGATTCAAAACCGCTTTCTGGATTTCTGCCGCATCTCCAGATAAAATTGCATCTTCGAGAGCTTTCTTTAGCGCTTCTAAATTCCGGATTGCCGCCGGATCGTATTTTGACGCATTGTTTAGCAAATTCTGCGCTTCTTTCAGAGCGTTCTGCGCATCCTGCAACAATTTTTCATCTGGTTTTTCAGCCGGTTCTTCTTCCACTCTTTCTAATTCCCCGAGAGCTTTCTGCAACCTGGCAAGCGCATCTCTGATTTTTTCCGCATCGTTTGTTTCCAGTGCATTTCTCAGCTCTTCTTTCGCCGCTTCCATCTTCTGATAAGATTCCGGCTTAAATAAGGACGCATCCTTAGAATCTGCCTCCTGCAGCGCATTGTTTGCACTCTGTAAAAGCTCTTTGTCCGGCTTCTCCGGTTCTACCGTCTGTTCTTCTAATCCCCAGGGACCGTCCGCCGATTTTCTCGGAAGTACTTTTGAGATAAGATCTGCCGGAAGCTTGCTGTAGTTTAACACTTCAAAATCATGCACATTATCGTCGGTGTCAATAAATCCAATTCTGCGAACCGCCTTATTTTTCGAAATGATTTCGTCGCCCGCCGGATTTACAAGCGCCGCGTTTCCTTCCACCGGAGCTTCATTTACGGCAACGCCGTCCACAACCCCTTCCTCATTCTTTAAAACTACGCTGTACTGCTTATTGCCAATCGTCAAATCCCATGATTTATCGCCGTCATTCAGTTTAACAGCCTCTGGCAAAGCTTTCGCTTCCGCGCCCAAAATCAGATAAGACGATCTGGAAAGAATCTTTCCGTCAAGCGCAAGCTGCATTGTCTGTCCTTCTGAAACATAAGTAATGCTGTAACCGGTTAAATCAATTTCATCAGACGTGGGATTATATAATTCAATAAAGCTGTGCGATATTGGCACATCCTTTTTCCCTCCGTCTCCATATACCTGATTAATAATTACGTGTTCCCGCTGCGCTACTGCGTCTTCAACTTTCTGGTTTAACTCCGCAGGAGCCAGCGTTCCCTCAACTTTACTGTCCGGACACGTCACTTCTACGGAAATCTTCTTACCAATCTGTGCTTTTTCTACTGTAAAAAATTCTCCTGTAGCTTTCGGCACTGTCTCATTGTCTGCTTTCCACTGATAAGACAGCGTCCCCTCG
>CATOKN010000243.1 GCA_951800425.1 uncultured Lachnospiraceae bacterium | reverse complement strand
AAAATCACCACTTTAATCGTGTATTATACAACTATAGATTACTTCTTTTTTCTTACAATGTCAAGTGTTTCCTTATCCGTAAAAGTCTGTGAAAAAAACGATTTTTTTCTCAAATTTTTACAAAGTAAAAGCAGGAACATCGTGTTTTGATGTTCCTGCCTGGCGGCAGATTATTCCTGAAATGTCTTTCCCTGCATGACTCCGAAAGCCTGGCGGTTTCCATTTATGCGAATGTTATCTATCCATTCATAAATCATGGTTTTGTTATAAATACTCCTGCCTTTCCCGTCATGCTCTTTTTCTAAGGCAAGCGCCATTAAGGCGTATTCATTTTCCAGGCTGGCGCTGAACACTCCCTGATCATCCGTATTGATGGAAGACCAGATTTGCGGACATTCCTCAATTTTTTCCGCGTCTGATACAAGTCCCCTGTTATAGAAACGAATGATCGGATGCTTTGCATATTTTTTAAACGTACCGATCATATAGTTGGAAGACGGATTTGACTCAATGCTGATTCCCCGCTTTGCAATCTCTTTTTGCAGCTCTTTTTGAATTGCGTCAATGCCTTTTATCAGCATAGGGCTAATTTTAAACTCCATTTCTTTTCTGCCTTTTAGTTTCACATCCCAGGAATAGTGATACAGGTAATATAAATATGCCGCTTCCGGCACATAACGCACCGAAAATTCTTCCGGACAAAAACTATTCGCAATATATGGATTTCCAAAAAAGTCCAGTTGGCTTTTCCGATCAAAAAATCCTTTTTTATATAGCTCCGGCGCATCGCCCCGAAGCTGCCACGCCCTGTAATAATTATGTATGTCAAAAGCGGAAAACGCATACTCTTCATAATATAAATCGTAAGCCGAATCCGGATCTTTTTCATTTTTATACCGTTCGTTTACGCGGGATATAATCCTTTGCATGCTCTTCCGGATAATGGAGTCTCCGTAGATTTTATGAAACGCGTATGAAAATTCCTGTTCCAGAAAATCTTTCAAGTTATCCGCGTCTTTGATCCGGTAGCGGATGACAGCGTAATAAATCCATACGATATTATCCAGATAATCCTGCGCCGGTATGACGATGCGATATTTTTTCGACGCATACCACTCCTGTACGTCAATCCCCAACGCAAGCGCATGACCGAGCCGATCCCCGCAGTCCATTCCAAGAAAAAGAACCGCCTCTTCAATTGCCCGAAGGCCGTCGGCAACATCTAAAAAATCTTCTCCTACATGATAAGAAATCCGAAGCTGCGGCAATAATTTCTTTTCTCTGGACGTTCCATAAGAACAGGTATGGCTTTTCAGAAATCGAAAGGCCGTTGCGAATACTTCCGGCCGGCATCCGATTTCCTGGGACGCCGCGTCGATGCCAAGCACGCGGGATGCGGCAGAGGGATATTTCTCCCGAAAATTTTTCAGAGCATACGCCCGCTTTTGAATGTCGCGTCTCTTTTTGCTGTGGCGTTCCTCCTCTTTCCATATACCCTCCGTACCGTCTTCTCTGGACTTAATGAAATGCAGCACGTAATAATATCTGTCCCGAAATTCTTCTTTTTCGTCAATTGCATTGTCATAAAAGGTGATTTTACGATAATTCTCTTTTGCGCTGGCAGCCGGAGAAATCCTTGCTTCAAGCCTTAGAATATTCTGGCTCTGCAGCGTATCGCGCACCGCCATCCTTGCCATGCTTTTTTCAAAATTCAGTCCCGCAGAAAAGCTTTCTTTCCGATCCTGGTGTATCTGAAAGTTTTCAAATCCGACATATTCATTGGCCTGTACCATTTCCCCGCGTATGGTTTCTTTTATGACCAAATATGCATGAAATAAGTTGGATTCATAATACGAAAACAAACGCCCTTTTTTGCAGATTTCCCGAAAGCACCGGTACAAAAAGCTCCTTTCTCCCCACAAATCCACATAACGCCCATGATTTGCATACCATTCATAATCAGAAATCGAAAGGGCGTAATCCCCTTCCTGAAATCCATTTAAACTCTTTATGGCATGAATTTCATATTGCATCGTCTCTGACGCAAGCATCAGGCTGCATTCATCCTGAAGCAGGGAAACTACGCATTCTAACGTCTTTTCCTCCCACAACGCGTCGTAGACGTCCGGTTCGATCCATTCTCTGCACCATTCTAAATCAACTGTCTCCTTGTCTTCCAGATATTGTTTTATCCATTCCTTTCCATCTTTCCGTCGAGATCTCAGGAAGTCCGATGAAACCTGATACCTGCCCAGCTTTATTTTCACTCCCATGAATTTGGAACAAAGGTACAGCCTGATTAAAAATGCCTGACGAATCATTGTTTCAAAGGATTCCTCTACATAACGCTTGTCATAGCTGATATTTACGCTTCTGCGCCGCTCTTCAAATGCGCGAAGCTGCTTGATGGCCGCGCTGTCTGCGCTTTGATTCATCAATTGAATCCAGGATAACTGAAAGTAAGGCGCCGACCCCATCAAGTGAAAATGGTTTTCCGAGTATCCGCTATTTAAAATTGCCTTTAACTGCATGTTATTATGACCAATCACAGGCTTATGTGAAAAATTTTTGCAGTCAACGCCGCAGGACGCGTCTCTTTTTGCCATGAACGCCATAACGAAAGTTTCTTCGGATATTTGCGACGTCACGCGCCTCCAGCGGAGCAGCTTTGTATATTTACATACTACTTCATTGTCCTGCGTTGTCAGAACTTTTTCGGCAAATCGAAAAATGGCGTCAAATAAGTTCATGTCTTTATGGATGATTCCGTCCCACTCAATGTACTTTCTTAAGTCTTCATCCATACTGGCCAGGATATGCCGCAGCTCCGTATCGCTGTAATTGCTCATATAAGGCAGAAACATATTTTCTAACTGCTTTACTTTCATACAGGCGCTTTGAATCTCGTCGTCCAAAAGACTTCTGACGGAAATGTGCTTTAATAAAACAACCAAAACATTTGATAAGACTTTTTCCATGGCTATCCTCTGAGATTAATTTAGATTTGTCCCGGGATCTTCATTCAGCAAAGCCATTTTTTCTTTCACTCTGACTCTTTCCGAATATAACATAAACTGCTTCCAGACCCCTTCATATTTTTCTTTTTCGTTTAAAATCCTGTTTACGATTGGGCATTCTTCAAAATTATCGGAAAAATCACTGATGCTGTCTTCTTCTGATAAATGATTATAAAAGTCATCCTGCTGCTTCAGGCATTCTTTTATCCCCTCAAACAATTCCACAATTTTTCCATAAGTATCCTCCGGCTTAATCAGACCGTCCGCTCTCCGGCGGCACGTTACAATCTGGCGTTTGAAAAGATTATATGTAATATCGAAATTGTATATCGGAATCGCCAGACAGCCTCTTTTGGCCCAATGGTCAAATGATTTTAGAAGCGATGCATCATCCTGCCTGTCCTTTTTTATTAAATCATTGATTCTTTTATCTAACTCGTCGTCTTTCAGTTCTTCTTCCCAGTGCCGATATATGGAATCGATGATTGCCGCATAAAAATCACGAATGACCGACAAATAATCAAAAGAATTGTTTACAAAATTCAAGATATTAAACGCCATTCTCGTCTCAGAAACTTTGATGAAATTTCCGTCTGTT
>CATOKN010000242.1 GCA_951800425.1 uncultured Lachnospiraceae bacterium | reverse complement strand
TCCTTCGCCTGTCTCAAAACGGATAAATTTCTTCACAGCCACTTTCGCGCCGACTTCCTTGGAAACAGCTTCCAAATATTTTCCAACTGTCTGCTTTCCGTCTTCTGCCTTAACGTAAACCTGGTCTACCAAGCAGATTTCTTTCAGCTCTTTATTCACGCGGCCTTCGATCATTCCGTTTATTACTTTTTCCGGCTTCTGGGACTCTTTTGGATCATTCATAATCTGCGCCAGTAAAATTTCTTTCTCATGCGCGATATACTCTGCGCTTACTTCGCTTCTGTCAATATATTTTGGGTTCAGGGCCGCAATCTGCATTGCAATATTTTTCATTGACTCTTTCACGGCATCGTTTACAACATCTGATTCCGCTACAACGACAACGCCAATGCGTCCGCCTCCATGAATATAATCTACAATGCATCCATTTTCAGCAACGGCTTTTTCAAATCTTCTGATTTTCAAATTCTCACCAATCACTGCAACCTGCTCTACCAATACGTCTTTTACTGTTTTTGACGTATCTTCCAGCCATGCTTCTTCCATAAACGCATCCATATCTGCTGCTGTGGAAGCCAAAGCCTGATCTGCGACTTTTTCCACATAAACCTGAAATTTCTCATTCTTTGCAACAAAATCCGTTTCTGAATTCACTTCTACAATTGCTGCCACATTGTCCTTGGAAACTACTTTTACAATACCTTCCGCTGCAATACGGGAAGCTTTTTTCTCAGCCTTCGCCTGGCCGTTTTTTCTCAAAAATTCCATCGCTTCTTCCATATTGCCATTTGTTTCATTTAATGCTTTCTTACAATCCATCATACCTGCGCCGGATAATTCACGCAGTTCTTTTACCATTGCTGCTGTGATAGCCATTCTATTTTCCTCCAATATCTTATGCTTCAACCGTTTCTTCTATTTCTTCAGCAGATTCTGCGACATCTACTTCAATCGTTCCCTGATTTGCTTCCACAACTGCATCTGCCATCTTGGAAACAATTAATTTTACTGCGCGAATCGCATCGTCATTTCCAGGAATTACATAATCCAGCTCTTCCGGATCACAGTTTGTATCGGCAATGCCAATCAACGGAATTCCAAGCGTATGGGCTTCCTGAATACAAATTCTTTCTTTTTTGGGATCTACAACGAAGATTGCGTCGGGCAGTCTCTTCATTTCCTTAATGCCGCCAAGGTTTTTCTCTAATTTTTCCCATTCTTTTCTAAGCGCAATCACTTCTTTTTTTGGTAAAACGTCAAATGTTCCGTCTTCTGCCATACGTTCGATTTCTTTTAATCTGCCCACGCGGCTCTGAATTGTCTTAAAATTGGTCAGCATTCCGCCAAGCCATCTTTCATTTACGTAAAACATTCCACAGCGTTCTGCTTCCGCTTTGATTGCATCCTGCGCCTGTTTCTTTGTGCCGACAAAAAGAACCGTGCCGCCTTCTGACGCAATATTTGCAACCGCCTGATAAGCCTCATCTACTTTTCCAACGGATTTCTGCAAATCAATAATGTAAATGCCGTTTCTCTCCGTGTAGATGTATGGAGCCATTTTCGGATTCCATCTTCTTGTCTGATGTCCGAAATGAACACCTGCTTCAAGTAACTGTTTCATTGTAATAACGCTCATTTTCCTACCTCCATTTGGTTAATATCGTCCATATGCTTCCTTTCCTGAAGCACCGCGTCCGGCACCCGCTTCATCATCCGCATATGTGTTTGTTCTGACTTCTGTCAAGCCTGTAAGATTATACCATACCTCAAATTCAAACGCAAGATTTTTTTCAATCCAAATCATCCCGCTTCATACAGACGCAAAGCGTGCAGCGCCCTTGTTGCATTAATATAGAGAGCCTGCTTATGCAGCGGCGTCACATAATTTTGCAAATCCGGCACAAATACTGCGTCAAATTCCAGTCCTTTCGCCAGATAAAAAGGCATTACGGAAATGCCCCGTTCAAATTTCATGCTGTTTTTCGTAAAAAGATGCATTTTCCTGCCTTGTCCCATGTTGTTCAGCTTTGCCGCAGTCTCTGCCGCACTGTCGGCGTCCAGACAAAGCACGGCAATTGTATCGGCATCCATTTCCTTTTCTATATCAAATGCAATCCGGGCAAACATCTCATCCCTCGTTTCGCTCCTGAATGTCCCAGGCTCTGTTCCATGACGCTCCACAGCCGCAGTGTTCGCCTTTCCAATCAGGCGATTGGCAAATTCTGTGATTTCCAGTGTAGAACGATAGCTTTTATCCAAAATGACGCAGTAAGCTTCTTTGCCAAAAATCTTAGGAAAGAACTGCAAAACGTCCTGCTTTTCCTCAGCCATGGTCTGTTCCTGGTCTCCCAAAATTGTCATCGGGCAATGAAATATTTTTTCAATCAACAGATACTGAAGATAGGAATAATCCTGCATTTCATCAATAATCAAGTGTTTGACTTCCCGTCGTTTCGGCTGCTCCAGCACGGCGTATTTCAAATACAAAAGCGGATACACATCTTCATATCGCAATATACCGTCGTCAGCGTCCATCGATGCTCTTTTTGTTTCTTCCAGAAAACGATGATACAATTCCAAAAGGTTTCTGGTATCATACATTTTGTTCAGCCGGTCAAAAATCTCCTGCTTTTCTTCTGCCGGCATATTTCTGTTTTCCAGTGTCTCCGCGGCGTCAATCAGATATTCTCCAATCTTTTCCATACGGCTTAAAATCGGTACGTCCGGAAACTTTTCATAAAACAGATCCGAAATTTCCTGATCTTTGATATGCATTCTCTTATAATGAAAATCATGAAAATCAGCTATCTCCCATTCCAGCTTCAGCACAAATCCGTTCAATTCTTCCACATACTCTTTTGTCTGCTTGTAAAATGCCTCCTCTGTAGAAAGCTTCAAAGATTTTTCCAAAAAATAGCTTTCCGGCTCCTTTTCATGAAGCAGCTTTTCTATTTCATCATAAAAATCCTCTGCTTCTCCATACTCCTTTAGCATATGAAACGCAAAATCATCAAACGTCATTTCCCGTATGTTTTCTTCTCCCAATTCCGGCAGAATTCTTGAGATGTAGTCTGCAAAAATGCTATTTGGAGATAAGATCAAAATCTGAGCTGCGTTTAAATTGTTTCGGTTATGATACAGCAAATAGGCAATACGGTGCAGCGCCACGGAGGTCTTTCCGCTTCCGGCGCAGCCCTGTACTGCCAAAATACGATGGTTTTGATCCCGAATGATTTGATTTTGCTCTTTTTGTATCGTAGTGACAATGCTTTTTAAGCTGGCGTCCGCATGTTCGCTTAATACTTGCTGCAAAATTTCATCATCAATATTCATATCGTTTTCCAAAATATAAATAAGTTTTCCATTTTTTATCTTATATTGCTTCTTCTTTGTAATCTCTCCGGTTAAAACCCCAACAGGAGCCTGAAATTTCGCCGGACCTCTGTCATAATCATAAAACAGCCCGGAAACGGGAGCCCTCCAATCAAAAACATAGGGATCCCTTGCCCTGCTTTTTGAGAGATTTCCAATTCCAATATAATAAGTTTCCGCTTCCTCTTCTCCCTCATAGCAAAAATCCACCCTGCCAAAATATGGAGAATCCATCATTTTTTCGTAACGGACCCGTTCCTTTGCGTAACTCTCCTGCTC
>CATOKN010000241.1 GCA_951800425.1 uncultured Lachnospiraceae bacterium | reverse complement strand
GCAATAAGATTATGAAAGATTTGATAAATCTTATAGAACCGAAGTATATTGAAGTCTGGGGGAAATTTCTTCCAAGAGGAGGGATTTCAATTGATCCGTACTGTAATTACGGAAAGAAAGGGACAAAATGGGAGGAGATGGCTTATGACCGTCTCGCCCATCATGACATGTATCCCGAAAAAGTAGATAACCGATAACAGATTTGGATGTCCCGCGGTCTTACGGGGCATCTGGCGTATCCGAAAATTTATTATGAGAGATAAGATTTCTGGGCGGAAGATAGGGATAGATGTCTTTGCGTTCTTTTTCACTTCTTCCTTGAGTAAAACGATTTAGGTGCAGTATATCTTTCAAAGTTCCACTCCCGGGGAATGTGGAACATTTTTGTTGCAAATCCCATATGGTTATGGTATATTATCTAAAACTTAGCTCCAAAGTCGCTTTTGGTTGAACTGGAATGACTGAATTATAGTCCTGTAGCCAGCGCATCTGGCGGCGGCAGCGGATTGCATCTGCGGAACAGTAACATACTTACTGTAGACGCAGATGTTTTTTATATCAGGAGGGTTTTGTTTTGGAAAATCAATTTGAAAAAGTGGCGATGAGAGTTTCTGTCATCAGCATTGCGGCCAATCTTCTACTGTCCGTGTTTAAATTGTTCGCCGGATTTTTTGCTGATTCCGGGGCAATGATAAGCGATGCGGTTCACTCGGCGTCAGACGTATTCAGTACGGTTATTGTCATGATTGGGATTAAAATTGCCGGAAAGGAATCGGATAAGGAGCATCCCTACGGGCATGAAAGAATGGAGTGCGTGGCGGCAATTGTGCTTGCAACGATTCTTTGCGCGACGGGAATTGGCATTGGCTGCTCCGCGGGAAAGACGATTGTTTCTGGGCAGTATGCAAACATAGCCGTGCCGGGCCGGCTTGCCCTGTTTGCGGCGTTTCTTTCTATTATCGTAAAAGAGGGGATGTTCTGGTATACGAAAATCCATGCAAAAAAAATTGATTCCGGTGCGCTGATGGCAGACGCCTGGCATCATCGTTCGGATGCATTGTCTTCCATAGGAGCAATGATTGGAATTGCGGGAGCGAGAATGGGATACCCGGTGATGGATCCTGCGGCAAGCCTTGTTATCTGTCTGTTTATTGTCAAGGCTGCTTATGAAATATTTAAGGATGCGGTGGATAAGATGGTGGATAAAGCCTGTGATGAAGAAACAGAGCAGGAAATAAGAAAATGCGCCTTGTCTCAAAAAGGGGTTCTTGGCATTGATTTGCTTCGGACGCGCATGTTTGGAAATAAAATTTACGTGGATTTGGAAATTTGTACGGATGGAGCCAGGACCCTTTTGGAGAGTCATGACATTGCGGAGAAAGTGCATGACAGCATTGAACGAAAATTTCCAAAGGTGAAGCACATTATGGTACATGTAAATCCCATCAGAAAATGATGGGATTTTTTCCTTGACATCTTATGAAAGCTTGTAATATAATATACGTTGCACTATTGTGGTGAGGTAGACTTATTATGCCCTTTTGCATGAGATTGGCTTTGCGCCGTTCTTTTCCGCCGTCCGGCAGCAGAGGGGGGATCGCTGCATTAGAGATCATGTTGCCAAGCAACTGTATGCATAGAAAGAAAACGAGAGGTGAAACGTCAATGGAGAAAAACAGAATACGTCCGGTGAAGGCTGGAAAAGGTTTACGTATGAGTTATTCACGGCAGAAAGAAGTTCTGAAAATACCGAATCTGATTGAAGTCCAAAAAGACTCTTACCAGTGGTTCCTGGACGAAGGCTTGAGGGAAGTATTTGCGGATATTTCGCCGATAGCCGACTATAGCGGACATTTGAGTCTGGAATTTACGGATTTTACATTGTGCAGAGACGATGTGAAATATTCCATTCCGGAATGCAAAGACAGAGATGCCACATATGCCGCTCCTTTAAAAGTAAAAGTAAGGCTTTACAACAAAGAGACGGGCGATATTAATGAGCATGAAATCTTCATGGGCGACCTTCCTCTTATGACAGAAACGGGGACGTTCGTAATCAACGGCGCAGAACGCGTCATTGTCAGTCAGTTGGTGCGATCCCCCGGTATATACTATGCAGTTTCACACGATAAAGTTGGTAAAAAACTATATTCCTGTACCGTAATTCCAAACCGGGGCGCATGGCTGGAGTATGAGACGGATTCCAACGACGTTTTTTATGTGCGGGTTGACAGAACGAGAAAAGTGCCGATTACGGTTTTGATCCGGGCGCTGGGCATCGGAAGCAATCAGGAGATTGTAAATCTTTTTGGAGAAGAGCCAAAGATTATGGCAAGCTTTGGAAAAGACGTTGCCACAAATTATGAGGAAGGTCTTCTGGAGCTGTATAAGAAAATCCGTCCGGGAGAGCCTTTGACGGTGGAGAGCGCAGAGAGTTTGATTTCCGCAATGTTTTTTGATCCAAGAAGATATGACCTTGCAAAAGTAGGGCGTTATAAATTCAATAAAAAGCTGGCTTTTAAAAACCGCATAAACGGACATACCCTTGCGGAAGACGTCGTGGATGAGTCTACCGGAGAGATTCTTGCACAGAAGGGAATGGAAGTTGACAGGGCTCTTGCGGAGCGCATTCAGAATGCCGCCGTGCCGTATGTCTGGATTCAGGGTGAAACGAGAAATATCAAAGTCCTTTCCAATATGATGGTGGATTTGCGCGCGCATCTTGACGTGGATCCAAAAGAACTGGGAATTGCAGAGCTTGTTTATTATCCGGTTCTGTCCCGGATTTTAGAGGAAAACGAGGGACTGGAAGAAAGAAAAGAAGCCATTCGCAAAAATGTGCATGATTTGATTCCAAAGCACATTACCAAGGATGATATTTTTGCTTCTATTAATTATAATATGCATTTGGAATACGCCATCGGGCATGACGACGACATTGATCATCTGGGCAACCGACGCATTCGCGCCGTAGGAGAGTTGTTGCAGAATCAGTACAGAATTGGTCTTTCCAGACTGGAGAGAGTTGTCAGAGAGCGTATGACGACGCAGGATTTGGAGGGGATTTCTCCCCAGAGCCTGATTAATATCAAGCCGGTGACTGCGGCAGTCAAAGAGTTTTTTGGCTCGTCTCAGCTGTCTCAGTTTATGGATCAGAACAACCCGCTGGGAGAGCTGACGCATAAAAGACGTTTGTCTGCATTGGGACCGGGAGGACTTTCCAGGGACCGCGCGGGATTTGAGGTGCGCGACGTTCATTATTCCCATTACGGAAGAATGTGTCCGATTGAGACGCCGGAAGGTCCGAACATCGGACTGATCAATTCACTGGCGTGCTATGCAAGAATCAATGAGTATGGGTTTGTAGAAGCTCCATATCGAATCATAGATAAAACCGATCCGAAAAATCCGAAGGTTACGGATCAATTCATTTATATGACTGCGGACGAAGAAGATAATTTCCATGTGGCTCAGGCAAACGAGGCGCTGGACGAGGAAGGGCATTTTGTGAGAAATTCCGTGTCCGGACGTTATCTGGACGAGACGCAGGAATATGAAAAAACGATGTTTGATTACATGGACGTCTCTCCCAAAATGGTGTTTTCCGTTGCGACTGCGTTGATTCCGTTTTTGCAGAATGACGATGCGAACCGCGCGCTGATGGGCTCTAACATGCAGCGTCAGGC
>CATOKN010000240.1 GCA_951800425.1 uncultured Lachnospiraceae bacterium | reverse complement strand
CTGTATAGCGGCGTTTATTGTTTCTTTTGGGCTTGGGGCAGTATCAAAATTTACGATTAAGCCGTCATGGGCAAAGGAATATTCGGTTCAAATGACGGATGAAATCGGAAAGATTTATAAAGATATTTCCTACGGGGACGGCGAAGCGAACAAATTTGACCTGTATGTTCCCGCCAATAGGGGTAAGGAAAGCTACGGCCTGGCAGTTTATCTCCATGCAGGCGGATTTACATCGGGCGACAAAGCGGGCGACGAAAAAATGCTTTCCTGGCTGTGTTCCAAAGGCTATGTTGCGGCGGGAATTCATTATACGCTGCGTACGGATGAAAACGATAAAAGCGTGTATTCGCAGTCCATGGAAATCAAAGAGGCTATGCCGAAAGTGGCAGAGGAAGCAGAAAGACTTGGATACCATATTGACAGGATGGCAATATCCGGCGGCTCGGCGGGCGGTACGCTCGCTATGCTCTATGCCTACAGAGACGCGGCGGATTCCCCTGTTCCCGTAAAAATGATGTTTGAAGCGGTGGGGCCGTCGAGCTTTTACAGAAGCGATTGGGGTGCGTATGGTCTGGATCGGGATACCGACGAGAGCCGGAGGGCAGCGGCGGGGCTGTTTGGCGTTATGCTTGGAAAGGAAATAGATGAGGATATTTTAGATACGCCGGAATATGATGCAATCATCAAACCGATTTCCGCATTTATGTGGATTGAAGAAAACAGTCCGCCGAGTGTGATTGCCTATGGCGCGCACGACCGGGTGTGTCCGTTTGGGAGCGCCGCGCATTTGGTACATGCTTTAAAAGAAAACGGCGTGGACTATCAGTATTTTGAAATGCCCCATTCGGGACACGGACTGCAAAATGATGACAAATTATATGAACAGTATATGAAAACGGTAGAGGAATATCTCGACAAATATATGTCTGCGCCATAAGAGAAATATTTTTCCGAATTATGGTTCGGCAAAGATGGAAAGAGCAGGCGGATGATAAGAAAACACAAGAAAACATACAAAAAGCACGCATACAAGGCAGCATAACAAAACGGTATAAGGCTGCAGACGGCAGGATAAAGCAAGTTTTCCGGTCAGATAAAAAGCGATTCCGGCGCTGATAACAAAAATGGTAAGATCCAGAAAAAATACATTTCTGCCAAGGATGAAAGTATACGCATAATAAAGCGCCGGAATGCACCATGTTCCAACCAGAATTCCAAAGCACAGTCCGGAAATGACACAGGAATGGCGTTCTTTGATACGCCAGATTGCAATTACGGAATAAAAAAGCATCGGAAAAAATACGAGCTTCATATGCTCCCACACCGATTCATTGACCGGAGCAAAAAGGCCTGTTACGTAACACTGATTCGTCCATTCGTACACAAAATGCAAAAGCGTTCCGCAAATCAGAACGAAAAAAAATCCAACGATGGTAAAAAGCTTCCATTGCTTCATGAAAAATCACCCTGTAACAGTATATGTTCTTTTGCTTTTCTTATGCAAAAGAGGGGTGATTTTTCATGGATAGACAATGCCTTTCAAATCTTTTACAGATGAAAAATCCGTTTCAGCGTTTCGTCTTCATGGAGCAGTTCTTTTGCTTTTTTTCGGTATTCTTCCAGATGCAGATAGGTGTGACGGAACGGTTTTACAGAGGGCGCAAGATCGATGGCCCGCTCGTAGTCCGCTGCCTGAAGCGAAAGCGTCTGTACATAATCAAAAAATCCGGTGTCCGTAAAGATGGCGCGAACTCTTTTGTAACGGTGATCCTGTACCAGACTCATCAGATAGGTGGCGACGCCGACCTGGATGCCATGAAGCTGCGGGGTTTTCAGAAATTTATCCAGAGCGTGGGAAATTAAATGCTCGCTGCCGCTTGTGGGCGCGCTGCTTCCTGCGATTTCGTTCGCGACGCCGCTCATGGCCAGAGAGTCTAATAATTCTTTGAGGAACAAATTGTCCGAAATGTCGGAAAAAGGAGTCCGCACAAAGCTGTTGACGGCTTTTTTTGCAATCATCATAGCAAAATCATTAACTTCCGCATAGCCGTTGTCTTCTTCAAACTGCCAGTCGTAGAGCGCGGTGATTTTCGATACCATGTCTCCGATTCCGGAAAAGAGGAATTGTTTTGGCGCATTTTTGATTACTGCCGTGTCTGCGATAATGCCATAAGGCATTCTGGCCGGTACGGAATTTCGTTTTCCATCAATCAAAAGAGACGCGCTTGCACTGGAAAATCCGTCGCTTGAAGCTGAAGTGGGGATGCTGATAAATGGAAGCTTGCGTAAAAAGCCGCAGTATTTCGCGGCGTCGATGACTTTTCCGCCGCCAAGTCCGATGACGGCCTGCGTCTGGTTGGGCAGACTAAAAGCCAGGGCGGTAATGTCTTCCAGACGTACGGAGTCAGATTCCTGATATTCCAGAACTTCGATGCCGGCGTCTCCAAGAGATTTCATAACCTGCGTTCCGAATAATTCAATCAATCCGTTTCCGAAAAAAATGACGGCATTTTTGATTCCGCTGTCTTTTAAATATGTGCCGATTTTGGAAAGCGCGCCGCTTTCTACTTTCAGGCATGCCGGGATGGCAATGTATTCTTTGTTTTTCTGTTTCATAAAGATGCTCCTTTGCTGTTTGTGATATTATAATTTATTTATGAGAAAATTTCCAGAATTCCCTCCAATCATTGTAAAAATTTTTTTTGAAATTTCTGTAAAAAGTTGTATAATAGAGTAGAAATAATAAAAGATGGAGGAGAAGAAGATGAGTTTGCAAATGGAACATGCGTTACCGGACGGGTTTGTATTTGAGAAAGCGCAAAATATCATGCGCGGAGCATACCGCGGCATCAGTCTTTTGATTGTACCGCTGGAAGCGGAAAACCAATATCAGATACAGCTTTATACAGACGTGGCAAAGAGCAGGGATAAGGATGGCTTTATAAATTGCCTCGGGACGATGAATCAGGAAGGCTCTTTTATACATCATGCCGGGTATAACGGCTCAAATCTGGTTTCCGTTTATGTCTCTTCAAACGGTGCGGAGGATAAAGCAAATCTAACCGCGGCAATCAACGAGCTTGTTTTAAAGTGTGAGGAATTTGGCGTACATAATTGCTGCGCGCACTGCAAAGGCGACGTTCCGGTTCATGCAGCGGCTGTGGATCAGACGCCGCTGATGCTTTGCGACGGCTGTCTTTCCCAGGTGATGGGAAGAATGCAGACGGCGCGCACCCGGAAAGAAAATCCGCTGCTTGGCATAATCGGCGCGCTGATTGGCGTGTTGATTGGCTCTGTGTTGTGGGTGGTGATTGGACAGTTAGGATTTATCGCAGGAATTGCAGGTTTTGCAATTGTATTTGGCGGCATGAAAGGCTATGAACTTTTGGGCGGCAGATTGTCAAAATTTGGAATTCTCATCTGCATTTTGCTTTCCTGTCTGACCATTGTAGGAGCAGAGTTCCTTTCGATCGGCATTGTCGTTTATCAGGAGCTTGGCAAAATGTATGAAATTACCGTAGGCGACGCGTTTAAACTGATTCCGGAACTGATGAAAGAACCGGAGATGGTCGGCGGCGTGGCAAAAGATCTGATTGTGGGATTTGCTCTTGCAATCTGGGCGAGCTATGCGAATATTAAAAGCGCATGGCGTCAGGTGGGAGAAAAACCGTCGCAGCATACTGTTGTACGG
>CATOKN010000239.1 GCA_951800425.1 uncultured Lachnospiraceae bacterium | reverse complement strand
ATCCTGGACAGATACCTGATGGAGACAAATTATCAGAATTACGGAGACTGGGTATTGTCTGCCGTAAAAGATTACAACGATTCCAAATACTTATTTTCTGAAATTAACCATCCCTACTTTGCATCGTACGGCGTATGCCTGACCGGCGCAAACCTCTTAAATGAAAAAAATGAGCCTGCGGGCGTATGCATTGGATCCATAGACAAGAATCTGGAAAAGCTCGGAAACATTTCTTTATATGAGGGAAGATTTCCTAAATCCGAACAGGAAATCGCCATGGATCTTACGTCTCTTTCCAGACTGGGCTTAAGCTATGAATGCGGGCAGACGGTACGGATTGTCCTGCAAAGAGAAGACGGCGCTTTCGAAAAAGAATTTCTTCTGACCGGCACGCTGAAAAGCTTCGCAGCCAACTGGAAGCGCCACAGTTCTTACCCGCTGCCAAACTGCATCGTAACGGAGGAAAGCTTAAAGCAGATCTGCAGCCCCTCCCACGCCACCTATTTTTATCAGCTAAACCGGACATACGAGGATCTCGATATGGAAGAGTTTTCTTCCGCGTTTTTTCTGCCGAATCATGTCCGCACCTATAACAGCTACGTATATGAAAACAGAGTCTGGGGCTCCAGAGAAATGTTTCGTGCGGTAAAATTTTTGCTGACCGTCATCGGCGCGCTTTCTGTCGGGTACCTGATGACGTCCTACGTATCCTGGCGAAGAAAATGGTACTACCGGCTGCGCTGCATGGGCGCGGATAAATGGAAGCTTCGCGTGATGATTTTTACAGAAGCGGCATACGGCACATTCCCTTACGCGCTGCTTGGGATAACGCTCCCCTACGCCTTAGGCGCGGCCGGCTGCGCCCTGCTCTCCAAAGCGCTTCGCATTCCGTGGTTTTTCCAATTTCAGCCGGAGGACTTTTTCGTCCAGCTCTTCGCTGCATTTGGCATTATCTTATTTGTCGTGTTTTGCGCATGGTTAAAAAGCGGCGATAAAAGTCTGACAAAAAACAGCAGAGAACTTACCAAAAGCCAGATTGCCCGCCTGAAAAGAGCCGCAAAAAAAGAACGAAACACGGCGGCCATCTTTTTAAAACGGCTTAGGAAGCTCCAGCCGCTTCAGCGAACTGTATTTTTCTTTTTTTCTTTTCTTGTCTGCCTGATTCTTTGCATGTGCTTAAATAAAACGACCCAGGCTTTCCGGGAATTTGCTCTGGCAAAAGAAACCTACCATGATTTTTACGCAAGAAAAGACGCAACGCTTTCCATGGTCACTCCTATGCTTGACACAGACGGCACGTACGGCGGCCCGGACACCTCTCTTGTCATGTACGAGGGCATTTCTTCCGGGGCGGAGAAAGAAATTGAGTCCCTGATCGGCATTGCAAAGACCGACTGGAAAACTCTGGATAAAACGCATATGCTGCACTGGGAAGCAAAAAAAGACAGCCCCATAGAACTTGCGATGAAAGAAGCTTATGAAAACCACATTTGTCATTACGCCTCTACGCAGTTTAACTATTATAAAGACGATACGGGCCTCTTAAAACGCCTGAAAGAAGACTTTGACTTAAAAACGCTGGATGAAGAGGCATTTTTAAACGGTGAAGAAATTGTTTTGATGCTTTCTGATTATGAACAGTTCTTTTTGGATAAGGAAAGCAAAAAAGTTGCAGAAACGACGCTTAAGCCAGGAGATATGGCAGAAATCGTAAGCGCAGAATCTCAGATATACGTCCCCGTAAGCATGGAGGAGTATCCCAATCTTTCCGGACGCGTTCCGGTAAAAATAGGCGCCATCCTCTATAATCCATCTTACAAATGGAGAGACGAGGGGGGATTTTTGTCCAGTTACTGTATTTTTGCTTCCGAAAAGCTGGCAAAGCGCGTAGCGGCCGCTGACTCCATGCCTTTCTTCCACAACGAAGTGACGATTGATTTGAATCGCAGCGCTTCCTTTGAAGCTACCGAAAAACGGCTTTCTTCTATTTTTCAGGAAAACGGCTTCCTCTACCAGTCTTCATCGGAAGAGCTTTTGGAAGCGCGCAATACCTTTCTGAGAAGCCTTTGCATTTACGGCGTTTTGCTCTGTACCATATTATTTATTTTCCTGCTGCTGCAGGTTCATTTTCATCAGATGCAAAACGGCTACCGCAAAAAAGAATATGTCATTTTAAAACGGCTTGGCATGGAATGGCCGTTCTGGGGACGTATGACGATAAAAGAAAGTCTCCTGCAGTCTCTTTTGCTTCTCTTCAGCATTCCGTTCAGCTACGCTTTGATGGCGGGCAGCTTTTACCTGGATTTAAAGAAGCAGCAAAATACATGGGGCTTAAATCAGTGGTCAGATTCTCTTATGGATTTTTCTACTGACCCAATCCGGCTGATGGCAGACCAAATGCGCGCATACACCCGTCCCTGGCATCTGATTTGCTTTATGCTTCTGCTGATAGCCGCGCTTACTTTGATTGCTTATCTTTCAGCCAAAAAACTTCAAAAGGAGGAAATTTCATGAAAACAATGCTTCAGACAATTCATATATCAAAGACTTACGGAAACGATAAAGTAAAAGTACATGCTCTGAAAAAATGCAGCCTTTCTTTTATGGAGGGAGAATTCTCGGCAATCGTAGGAAAGAGCGGTTCCGGAAAATCTACGCTGCTTCGGATTTTAGGCACGCTGGATCTGCCGGATGAGGGAGAAGTCCTTTTAGAGGGCGAAGACATTTTACATCTTTCCGACAAAAAGCTTTCCGAAATCCGAAGAAAAAAAATAGGATTTATTTACCAGGATTACAGTCTCTTTCCGGAATATACGGCTTACGAAAACATTATCCTGCCCATTCATCTCGACGGCCGGAAAGAAGACAAAGAAGCCGTTATGGAAATGATGGAAACGCTTGGCATCGCCTCCTGCAAAAATAAGCTTCCGGCTGAAATGTCCGGCGGCGAGCAGCAGCGCACCGCCATTGCCCGGGCGCTTGCCATTTCTCCGGCAGTCATTCTCGCCGACGAACCGACGGGAAATCTGGATGCGGAAAACGCGGGCGAAGTCGTTATGCTGCTAAGCAAAGCAGCGCGGCTTTACCACCAGACAATCATCATGGTGACGCACGACGGTCAAATGGCCGATTACGCCGATCGGATTTTACGGATTCAGGATGGGGAGGTCGATTTCGAATCCATCGGATAACTAACCAAACGATGCAAAGCGGGCGCGTTCTTTATGGAACGCGCCCGCAGACAGAATCATCTGAATCTCTGTTACTTTTTCTTATAAGAAACGCCTTTTTTTGCTCCCGCTTTTTTTATGGCTCTTTTTAACTTCTTAAGCTGCTTTGCAGGCATTTTTTTCGAAACGGTAATTTTGCATTTCTTCGCAATGCCTTTCCACGCCTTTGATCCCATTTTGGGCGCTGTTTTGCCCTTAAATGTAATATTTTTCAGCTTCTTACAATTGAAAAATGCTGATTTTCCAATTGTTTTAACATTTTCTCCAATCATTACGGTCTTTAATTTTCCGGCCTTTGCAAATGCCTGGCTCTCAATGGCCGTAACCTGGAACGCATATCCGTCTTTTTCTATGCTGGCAGGGATCGTTATCTTTGTCTGTTTCTTATTGACAAGCGCTACTGCCAAAGCCGTACCGCTTTTCGCATCAGCCTTTGTAATTTTGTAACGAACGCCTCCCTGTTCTATTATGG
>CATOKN010000238.1 GCA_951800425.1 uncultured Lachnospiraceae bacterium | reverse complement strand
GAATTATTTTGTCAGAATACGCGCGTATAAGACGTATCGTTCTGCAAATGGAACGATGGAAAAGGCTTATGGGCAATGGGTTTCGATAAAGAAAAAGACGAAATAAATTCAGATGTTTCATGGAAACAAGGTTCCTGTCGAATGTACAGGAACCTTGTCTGTCTGTAATCTGCCGCTGTTTTTGAAAAACAGAAATAGTTTATGTGATACAGGCAGATAATTTTTTTATCAGTTCTTTTTGCAATGATTTTTCTTTACAAAACATTTGTACGGAAATTTCAACAGAAACAGGAGTAATATCAGGATTTTGTTTTAAAAATAATATATCTTCTTTCAAAGGAGCATCGGCAAGAAAATGGGTTACGGCAGCATTGAGCCGATGAAAATGTGTTATCAGGCTGTCATAGTCGCGGATAGAATCTAAGATACACCGATGATAAAGTTCGTCCTCATAACTGCATGTGGAAATAATCTGCATACAAAGATGAAGTTCCCCGGTTACATCGGAAGCTTCCATCAGTAAATCCGGCCGTTTCTGATAGCTGTTTAAAAAACAGTTTTTTGCTCCTTCGTAGTCTTTTTTTTCAAAAAAGAGCGCAAGCGCTTCTCTTAACTGTTTTGTTTCATACTTTTCTCCAACCATTCCGACCTTGCATTCATAGGTGTTAAGCTGATGGTACTGAATCCAGACAGTTTGTAGAAATTCGGATAAAAATCCGAACAGACGCTTTTGATAACTGTTGTATCCGGTAAAATCAGTGTGTTTTTGCACTTCAAAAAGAATATCAAACAGCCACGCGCAGTAGGCGTCGTAATTTTTTTTCGAAGTAATCAAAATATTTCCAAAATAGGTATTGGGTCCCTGGATCAGCCGTTGAAAGGTATCATAATAGTTTGGATGCCTGTCTTTTAATACGTTTCCCGTCGTCATTAAATCTTTGATATGATGATGTTCGGAAAATCCCTGTTGATACGGACAGGGCAGCGTCAGCAATTTTGTCGTAATGAAATCGTACTGGCTAAGAAGCTGAGAAAGCTGTTCTTCAGTAAAAACAGAGCCTTTTTGGTTGATGAGATAGCGTCTGTAATGGCAGACGCCAATATAGTCAGAATCCTGATAATTTTTCCAGAGCCAGTACATGCCGGTCAGTTCACAGAAATATGCATTCAAAGAAGAAATGGAATCTCCTGTATCGTCTCCGGGAAATCCAAGATCTGCGGCATTGGCCCGTCCGACATGGAAAGGCGCATACATGGGATCCTGCGGAGGAGTAAACGGCTTGTGGGTCATAACAAATATTTTTATGGACATGATGTTTTCCTCAATTTATTTTTCTGTTATCAGATGCATAGATTATGAGGGGCAAAAGATTTGCCCCTCAATAGAATCAATCAATAATTTTCTGCATGTACCTCAAAATAACTCTGCGGATGATTGCAGGTCGGACAAATTTCCGGCGCTTTTGTTCCTACAACGATGTGTCCGCAGTTGCGGCATTCCCATACCTTTACTTCGCTCTTTTCAAATACGGCGGCCGTTTCTACGTTCTTAAGCAGCGCGCGGTATCTTTCTTCGTGATGTTTTTCAATTTCGCCTACGAGTCTGAATTTCGCCGCAAGCTCTGAAAAACCTTCTTCTTCCGCGGTTTTGGCAAAATTCTCATACATATCGGTCCATTCGTAATTTTCACCGTCCGCAGCTTCGGTAAGATTTGCCTTTGTGTCGCCGATTCCGTTCAATTCTTTAAACCACATTTTTGCATGTTCTTTTTCATTGTCCGCCGTTTTTAAAAACAGGCCCGCAATTTGCTCATAGCCTTCTTTTTTGGCTACGGAAGCAAAGTAGGTGTATTTATTTCTGGCCTGTGATTCTCCTGCAAATGCCGCTTCCAGATTCTTTTCTGTCTGAGTTCCTGCATATTTTGTTGTTTTCATATAGTTTCCTCCTTTAGGATATAAGATGACGCATCTTTTTATGGCATGGATGCTTCACCTGCGTGTGCAATGTTCGTATGTTTCGAAATTTCCCTGTTGATGGTGCAGAGATCCGCAACGGAAAGACCGTGAATGTCTGCGTTGCCTGTAATTCTTGCAAATGTCCGCAGCTCTTCTGCCGAACATTTCAGATAATTTTCCACCCGTTTTGCAGCGGCGTCTATATGTAGCCTTTCACGCAGCTTTTCATCCTGCGTGGCAACGCCGACGGGACACATTCCGGTACCGCAGATGCGATACTGCTGACAGGCCGCCGCAACCATTGCGGCAGAAGCGATTGCCACAGCGTCTGCTCCCATGGCGATTGCTTTGGCAAAGTCAGAAGAGACGCGAAGCCCGCCTGTAATGACTAGATCTATGTCGGAGCCAATGGCGTCAAGATATTTCCGCGCGCGATAGAGCGCATAAATGGTAGGGACGCTGGTAGAATCCCGTATGATGGCCGGGGACGCTCCCGTCGCTCCTCCGCGTCCGTCTATCGTAATGAAATCCGGTTCTGCATGGACGCAGAATTCCAAATCTTTTTCGATGCGTCCGGCAGCAATTTTAATGCCGATTGGTCTGCCTTCGCTTCGCGTCCTAAGCTCGTTTACCAGATGCTTCAAATCGTCCGCATTGTGGATTCCGGGGAATTTGGAGGGACTGATAACGTCTTTCCCAAGCGGTTTATTGCGGATTTTGGCAATTTCAGGCGTTACCTTACTGCCCGGCAGATGACCGCCCATTCCCGGTTTTGTTCCCTGGCCGATTTTGATTTCAATGGCGTCTGAGGATTTTAGATTTTCATCGGTAACGCTGTAGAGATTCGGCACATATTCAAAAATGTAGCTGTAGGCCGCTTCTTTTTCTTCCGGCAAAATGCCGCCTTCGCCGCTGCACATTGCAGTACCGGCCGCCGCGCTTCCTTTTGCCAGCGCAATTTTTGTCTCTTTGGAGAGCGCCCCAAAAGACATATGCGAAATATAAACCGGCATTTGCAGCGTCATCGGTTTTTTTGCATGTTTTCCAATGACGGTTTTTAAAGATACTTCCGCATGCTCCTCCAAGGGCATCGGATTTAGTTGCGCTCCAAGTATCAGCACATCATCCCAGTTCGGCATTTTCATCCGTGTGCCCATTGCCTCAATTGCCGATTTTCCGGTAACGGCCATTTCGTGAATTTCTTTCATGTAACGGTAATCGCTATCCGTCTTTCTGGTTTCCCTGGGATAGCTAAGATCCGGGCGTTCGGCGTTTTCGGAAGCGAAAGCCGCTTTGACTTCGGGGGAAACGGATGCATTTTCCGGGATTTTATCCGGTTTGAATTTGTCCGCCGGCTGTTTGCAGATGGGGCAGCATTCCAATTCGGAAAACGGTTTATTTTCCTTTTCCTCATCATATACATATCCGCAGACACTGCATTTGTAGACCATAGGTTTACCTCCTTATTCTTTATCTCTGCACTGTTGACAGAGATAAAAGACTTTTAAATCATAAAATAAAATTTCTCCATCGAGCTGTTTTTCCAGATCCCTGGTCAGATCCTTTAATATAATATCGGATAACATGCCGCATTTTCTGCAAATCAGATGGTCGTGCTTTTGGATTTTATCGTAGCGGTCAGGCGAACCTGCTATGGACAGTTTTCGTATCAAATCTTCCTGATACAGGGAATTTAAATTATTGTAAACAGTTGCCTGAACGACTTTTGGCTCTGTTTTTTTCAGTTCAAGGAAAATC
>CATOKN010000237.1 GCA_951800425.1 uncultured Lachnospiraceae bacterium | reverse complement strand
ATGCCGTTATGCTCGTAAAACCGCTCGTCTTCAATCGCAACGAAAGCATACTGCAGATTTTTGGGGATTTCGTCAATTGTGGCGTATACGCGGTTAGAACCGGTGGCCACTAATTTGGCAATCTGGTTGCCGTTCGCGTCAAGTACGGTAGAGAGAAATCCTGTGGGCGTTGCATCGTCAAGGTTAATTTCCGGCGCGGCGTCAATCACTCCTTTTGCAATGCCAAGGCCCATGCAGCCTCCTATAATTACAATTGCAGACAGGCATACGAGCAGAGTTTTGAAAAAAATTATGTTAAATTTTTTGAGAATCATAGTACTTTTGGAAGCAAGCTCTTTCTCACGCCTGCGCGTACTATTTTTTCCATAGTTCATATTTAGCCTCCTTTTTCATATGCCGAATGGCATATCGCATCCTGTAGACTGATTCATTATAGCAAATATTTTCCTATAATTAAAGTACCCTTTTTTCATTGATTCAGACAAAATATCATGTTAAAATCAGGAATAAAAGGAGTAGATGCAGATGAAAACGGTATACAAAGGCGGCGTTGGAGAAATTACGGAAAAGAAATCCAGGTTTATCGCAACGGTGCGTCCAGTGGAATCAGAAGACGAAGCGTCCGCGTTTATTGCGGAAATGAAGAAGAAATATTGGGACGCAAGGCACAATTGTTCGGCGTTTGTCCTTGGCGGGCATCAGGAGATGACAAGATGCTCCGACGACGGAGAACCGGCCCAGACGGCGGGCAGACCGATGCTTGACGTACTGCTTGGAGAGGAGCTTCATAATGTAGCGGTTGTTGTGACGCGGTATTTTGGAGGGACGCTTCTTGGAACGGGCGGCCTGGTGCGGGCATATCAGAAAGCGGTTCGGGAAGGGCTGGCCAACAGTATAGTCATCGATCGGCGCAGGGGGAAGCGGCTTGTCATACATACCGACTACAATGGCCTTGGTAAAATTCAGCATATTCTGGCCGGACAGGAGATTGTTGTGACGAAAACAGATTATGCGGAGGCGGTGAAGCTGCACGTCGTCGTTCCTTTGGGAAAAGAAGACTGCCTTAAGAAAGCAATTGCAGATGGAACGGGAGGATGCGCACAGTTTTCCTGGGGAAACATGACGGAATTTGCTGTAATTGACAAAGAAATAAAAATTTTTGAAAAAGAGTGTTGACATTTTTGGAAATGCTATGTATAATAGCGATTGTCGGTTGACGATGGCCCATCGCCAAATGGTAAGGCAACGGACTCTGACTCCGTCATTTCAAGGTTCGAATCCTTGTGGGCCAGTTTAGAAAAGCATCACGTTACGTGGTGCTTTTGTTGTATCACAGAAAATCAGGAGGCATAGCAT
Source organism: uncultured Lachnospiraceae bacterium (assembly GCA_951800425.1). Taxonomy (GTDB): domain Bacteria; phylum Bacillota; class Clostridia; order Lachnospirales; family Lachnospiraceae; genus Roseburia_B. Next base: position 2,365 of record CATOKN010000237.1, on the reverse strand, counting down.
GTATTGTTTTGACAGCGTGGTAAGATACAGTGAAATCGACGCGTACAATCATATGACGCTTTCATCCATTCTGGATTTGATGCAGGATTGCTGTACCTTTCATTCGGAAGAGCTTGGAATCGGTATCGACTATCTGCGCAGGAGACGCAGGGCATGGGTGCTTTCATTCTGGCAGATTGTCATAAATCGTCTCCCCGGAATGGGAGAGCAGTTAAAAGCGTATACCTGGCCTTATGATTTCAAAGGTTTTTTGGGATACCGCAATTTTAAAATAGAAGACGGTATGGGAGGGACAGTGGTTCATGCCAATTCCATCTGGGCATTTTTGGATACGGAGTCTGGGCGTCCTGTGAAAGTTCCGGAGGAAATCAGGAGGCGCTACGTATTGGAACCTTGTTATGAAATGACATATGCCGATAGAAAAATTCGTCGTCCAAAAGAGATGGAGCCAAAAGATCCGCTGCTGGTTGGAAAATTTCACATAGACACGAATCGTCATGTCAATAATGGAAAGTATATTATGATGGCGGAAGAATATCTGCCGGAGGGGTTTCGGGTCGGACAATTGAGGGCAGAATATAAAAAAGCGGCCGTTTTATCCGACCGGATCTGTCCAAAAGTAAAAGCGGAGAAGCAAAAGATGACCGTGTCATTGGAAAACGAGGCGGGGGAGATTTATACACTGATTGAATTTATGGAGGAGAAAGAATGAATTTAGGTGAGAAACAAAAGCTGATAATTGTCAAGAAAGTTGACTTTGGCGTATACCTGGCCAGTCAGCCGGAAGATAATGAAAAAGTTCTGCTTCCGATCCGGCAGGTGCCGGAAAACGCGCAGATAGGGGACGAAATCGAGATTTTTTTATACAGGGATTCCAAGGACAGGCCGATTGCAACCACGAATGAACCGCTTCTTACACTGGGGGAGACGGCTGTTTTGAAAGTCCTTTCGATTGGAGAAATCGGCGCGTTTTTAGACTGGGGTCTGGAAAAAGACCTGTTTCTTCCATTTAAAGAAATGACAAGGAAAGTAGAACCGGGGGATGAAGCCCTGGTGACTTTATACCTTGATAAAAGCAGCCGGCTTTGCGCTAGTATGAGAAAGCTCTACGATCTTTTGAGAAAAGACTCGCCGTATCAGAAAGGGGACGCCGTAACCGGCAGAGTATACGAATTCAGCGGAAATTTTGGGACGTTTGTGGCGGTAGACGATAAATATTCGGCTATGATTCCATTGCATGAAGATTGCAGCCATCTGAAAATCGGAGATGTCGTGGAAGCAAAAATTACAAACGTAAAGCCGGATGGAAAGCTGGATTTGACGCTTCGGGAAAAGGCGTACCTGCAAATGGACGCAGATGCGAAACAGGTTATGGAAGTCATAGAAGCGTATCAGGGGACGTTGCCGTTTAACGATAAAGCGTCTCCCGAGGTAATAAAAAAAGAGATGAAGATGAGCAAAAATGCGTTTAAGCGTGCAGTCGGACGTCTCTATAAAGAACGAAAGATAGAAATCAGGGAAAACAGTATCCGGAAAATATAAGGAGAAGTTAAAAGCATGTATGACGTTATTATTATCGGGAGCGGGCCGGCGGGCATGGCGGCGGCGATTTACGCGGCAAGGGCCTGTCTGAACGTATTGTTGATAGAAAAGCAGCCGATGGGCGGCGGACAGATTTTAAATACGGAAGAAGTAGACAATTATCCGGGTCTGCCCGGCATCGGAGGCTTTGAGCTGGGACAGAAGTTTGCGGAGCATGCCAATTTGCTTGGCGTCCGGCAGGTGACGGAAGAAGTCATCCGCCTGGATTGCCAGAAAGACGTAAAACGGGTTGTGACTACAAACGGAGAATATGAGGCGAAAAATCTGATTTATGCGGCGGGCGCGGGGCATCGGGAGCTTTCGGTACCCGGAGAGGAAACATTTGCCGGCAGGGGCGTTTCCTACTGCGCTATGTGCGACGGAGCGTTTTTTCGCGGAAAGACTGTCGCGGTAGTCGGAGGAGGAGACGTGGCGTTAGAAGACGCTTTCTTTTTGGCAAAAATATGTCAGAAAGTATATCTGATTCACAGAAGAGATGAATTTCGCGGGGCAAAGACGCTGCAAAAGCGAGTGGAAGCGGCGGAAAATATTGAATTGGTTATGGAGACTGTGGTAGAAGAAATTTATGGAGAGGACAGCGTATCCGGCGTCGTGATTTCCCGTAAAGGGAAAAGCGGCACAAAACGTCTTTCAATAGACGGCATATTTATTGCGGTTGGTTCTGTGCCACATTCCGGACTGTTGAAAGAACAGGTCAAAACGGACGATTACGGATATGTGATTGCGGGGGAAAACTGCAGGACGAATCTGGACGGAGTTTATG
>CATOKN010000236.1 GCA_951800425.1 uncultured Lachnospiraceae bacterium | reverse complement strand
CGGTAGAGGAGAGCGGCGGGAGATCTGTTTTTGGGGCGCTGGCAAAGACGTATGTTTCGTATTCCTTTACCGGTTTGTTTTTGAATGGCATTTTGATGGTATTCTGGGTGCGGACGCTTCATGTGTCAGAATTTATCGCCCCGATTTTTAATCTTTTGATTAGCGTGCCGTTGAATTTTTTCATCAATAAATATTGGGCGTTTCAATAGAGGAGTAGAATGGCATGATAAAAAGTATAGCGTTGATTGCGGTGTTTATGGGCGCGCTTCCATTTTTGCTTGGGCTTTTTTATACGGGATTTTTGTCCGGGGAAGATAAGGAAAGAAATAATATTTTGCTTCATATGGCGGCGGGATATATGATAATGTTTGGGCTGTTTGAGCTTGTCGCGCTTCCTTTAAGCTTTATGCGACAGTCGTTGTCTTTGCTTACAGGCGTTTACGGGGGAATTTTGATTCTGATTGCTTTGGTGTCTCTGGCGATGAATTATCGGAGGATTCCCAGGGTGGCGGCGCAGATGTTTTGTTCTGTGAAAAATTTTACGCTCTGCATTTGGGCGCAGCTTGCTTTGATTGTGATGCAGATATTCGTATATATGCGGTATCAGTATGTAAATTCGGACGATTCGTTTTTTGTAGCGTCCGCAACGACTTCGCTTGCAACGGATACGATTTTTGCCTACAATCCTTACACGGGAGCAGAGTACGCCAAGCTGCCCACAAGGTATGTGCTATCGCCGTTTTACGCGTTTACTGCGACGGTGGGCAAAGTGACAAAAACGCACCCGGCCATAGTGGCGCATCTGGTGTTTATGATTTTATTTCTGCTCTTAGCCTATGCGGTTTATGCGCTGGTTGGAAGAGCGTTGTTTGTATATGATATGGAAAAAACGGGATATTTTCTTATCCTTGCTTCCGGACTCCATATGTTTTCTGCGTACAGCGAGCGGACAAGCGGATTGTTTTTGCTGATTCGCCTCTGGCAGGGGAAAGCCATTCTGGCTGGAATTTTGCTTCCCATGATTTTGTATATGGCGCTCCGCATATATTTCAAGCCATGCAAAACAGAGGAAAGCAGAGCGGACTGGATTCTTTTGTTTTTCCTGATGTCGGCCTGCTGCATGGTATCGTCTATGGGAGTCATGCTGGGAGCCGTTATGCTTGGAATCCTTGCGCTTTACTTTGCTTTTCGGCAAAAAAATGCAAGGAGGCTGTGTTGCGCCGTTCTTTGCTGTCTTCCGAATCTGCTTTGTGCAGGAATTTACCTTGTAATTAAGTAGGGAGGTATATCTTGAGGGAAATTTTACAGACAGTTTTGTCTATGTACAGAGATTATAATGGAACCGGCATGCAGATGGGACTTTTCTTTGCCTGTCTGGCCTATCTGGCCATACAGAAGAAAGAAAAGGAAAAAAACCTTTTGTTTTTGGGATATACGCTACTGTTTTTCATAATTTGCTTTTGTCCTGTGACGGCAAAAATTATTATGGAGGTCTGCATTGGAGAAGAGGTGTACTGGAGGATGTTCTGGCTGCTGCCGTCCGTGATTGTCACGGCTTACACGGCGGCGCATATCCTGATGCGGATGGAGGGAAAAGGAAAAAGGCATGTATTTCTTTTTGCCATGCTGCTTGTCATTGTGCTGACTGGCACAAATGTATATAACGGCACTGTGTTTGACCGGGCGCAGAACGCTTATAAGCTGCCGCAGGAAGTGGTGGATATTTGCGATATGATAGAGCAGGATGCGAAAGCCAATCACATTTCGCATAAAAAGCTGATTACAAAAAATGAGCTGCTCTCTTCGATTCGCCAGTATGACGCCGGAATTCTTATGCCGTACGGCTATGACGCCATTAAAAAGAATCAGGCCGGCACGACGAATGCATATCAGATTTATCAGATTATGAGCAGCGAAAAGAAAAACTGGGCTTCCCTGTCCTGGTATGCGGCCATGGAAGACTGCAATTATCTGGCGTATCCGGCCGAAGAGGGGATTGCGGAGACGCTGTCTGCTTTTGGATATGACGTAGTTGGGACAAACGAATCCTGGCATGTATTCCGCAGAGATTTTAAGGCGTCGGATTACGAGGGAGAATGGCTGATTACCCAGCATGGCGCTGCGCAGGGAAGCCAGCTGATGTTTTATACGCTTCAGGATAAGGACGGGCGTCTGATTGTCGTAGACGGAGGATGGACGACGGACGCAGATTATGTCAGGCAGATTATCAAAGGGCTTGGAAACCATGTGGACGCATGGCTGATTACGCATCCGCACAGAGATCACGCGGGCGCGTTTACGGAAATTTACAAAAAGCCGGGCAAAATGAAAATTGACAGGGTATACGCGGTCGATATGGCGTCTCCCGAAGCCTGTCTTAAGAAAGCGCCCTGGGATGAAACAGAAGTGTATGAAGAATGGCGAAAGCTTGATATTGCACAGCTGACCTACGTCCACGCCGGAGACGCTTTTGAAGTGGGAAGCCTTAAGTTTCAGATTTTTAACGCTTATGACGATTATGTGGACGAGCAGTCAAAAGATTTATTAAATGACGGCTCTATGATGTTTAAAGTGACGGCAAAAAATGAATCCATGCTTTTTTGCGCAGATGTGGGGAAACGGATGACGAGTTATCTGATGGAGGCTTATGGAGAGGAGCTGAAAGCAGATTACATCCAGATGGGGCATCATGGAAACGGAGGCCTAAAGCCTGAATTTTACCGGTTTATCGGAGCAAAAGCGGCATTTTTTGATGCGCCGGACTGGCTGCTCAATGATACAAGCGGCCGTTATCAGGCAATCAAAAACGTGCTGCTTATGAGAGAAATCGGAGCAGAGGTTTATAGCTATGCGACGACCCCGAACCAGATTATCTTGCAATAATAAGGAGAAAAGCCTATGTTACACGGAACAATTTTTGGAACGGCAGCCTATCTTTTGTCTCTGACTGTCTGCGTAGTCAATATCTATCGGTTTCGGAAATCCCACAAGCCGATGAATGGGTTTATCTGGGCAGTGCTGTCCTTTCTTTCTGCCATCTGTATGGGAAGCATTGCGGCAGGAATCATTTCCATTGTGCGTCTTCCTGTGAATCTGTATTCAATGGCAATTATTTATCTGGCCATTGGGCTGCTGATGGCTTATCTTATTCGAAGAGACGGGCTGAAACAGGAATATGTCTGGGAAAAATTTGATTTTATTATCATTGGACTTATTACGTTGGCTGTTTTGGCCATCAGTCTTAAAATATATACGCCGAATCTGTGGTATTGTTATTATAACAGCGACGCCGGGCTTCATTTAAAAGAAGCAACGGAAATTGTGCGTTCCCAGACAGTGACGAAAATGTATTTTCTTCACCTGCAAAATGCCATGATAATTGAAATGATTCAGCCGTTTGTCCGCATTGCCGACTGGTATAAGGGTTATATTATTGGAGACTGCTTTTTCCTTTGGGTGGAAACGCTGTTTTTTGTCGCCCTGATCCGGCGGTTTGCCAAGACGAAGACGTCAAAAGTTATGGCGGTCGTTCTTACGGTATTTTATTTTATGGGGTATCCGTTTTTAAGCTTTTATTATTCTTTTGGCTACTGGGCGATGGGAAGCATGTACGTCGGCTTTCTGGCAATGGCGATGCGCCTGTATGAAGAGGCGCAGGTGGAGCGGAAGATTACCGTCGTCATGCTGATGCTGGGCTGCTTTGGAGTCATGATGAGTTATATGA
>CATOKN010000235.1 GCA_951800425.1 uncultured Lachnospiraceae bacterium | reverse complement strand
CGTCTGCTCCTGTAATTCTGTTTTGCTCCGCCGTATTGGTCCAGAGCGCGTTTTGAATCAGGGGATGACTGTAATCACAGCCCGTGTCAATTACGGCGACAATGACGCCGGAAACGGGATCCGCCTGAGTTTCCCCGAGAAATTCCCACCCTTTCTGTGTGTGAACGTCGTCTAAAAACCAGGCGTTTGCATCGTCTGCGGCGCAAATAAACGAGTGATGGAATCCTCCTGCTGCAAGGAAAAGTAAGCTATCGTTTCTGATAAGGATAGTGTACTCTTGTTCGGCAAAATTGGCAAGTGAAACCCTGATTGAAATCAAACCCTGAAAATGGTATGATGTTTACCAATAAGTAATTTCAGAAAACATTTGTAAAATTCAAGGAGAAAGATGATGAAGTCATTAGTAATCGCAGAAAAGCCGTCGGTAGCAAGAGATATTGCCAGAGTGCTTCACTGTGCCAAAAAACTGCCCGGCGCGCTGGAGGGGGCGCAGTATATCGTGACATGGGCGCTCGGGCATCTGGTTACGCTTGCGGACCCGGAAGAATACGACAAAAAATATGCCCAATGGAGCTTAGAGACGCTTCCGATGCTTCCGGAAAAAATGCGGCTTGTTGTAATCAAACAGACGGCAAAGCAGTTTAAAGACGTAAAAATACAAATCAACCGCAAAGACGTGGGGCAAATCGTGATTGCCACGGACGCGGGCAGAGAAGGGGAACTGGTCGCGCGCTGGATTTTAGAAAAAGCGGACTGCCACAAGCCCATCCGTCGTCTCTGGATTTCTTCCGTTACAGATAAAGCCATTCGGGAGGGATTTTCAAACTTAAAGGACGGAAGAGAGTACAACAACCTTTACGCAGCGGCCGTCGCCCGCGCCGAAGCCGACTGGCTGGTGGGCATCAACGCTACGCGCGCCCTTACCTGCAAATACAACGCGCAGCTTTCGTGCGGCCGCGTGCAGACGCCGACGCTGGCCATGATTGCCAGACGGGAAGAAGAAATCAAAAGCTTTGTGCCAAAAGAATATTTCGGGATGCAGGTAAAAGCAAACGGAATCAGCTGGACCTGGATGGATTCCAAAAGCAAAAGCACAAGGACATTCCAGAAAGACCGCATGACGGAGCTGGAAAAAAAGCTGAACGGAAAACAGTTAAACGTAACCGAAATCGAAAAATCATCCCGGAAATCGTTTGCGCCGGGGCTTTATGATTTGACCGAGCTGCAGCGGGACGCCAATCAAAAATTCGGCTATTCTGCAAAAGAGACGCAAAACATTATGCAGCGTCTGTATGAAAACCATAAGGCGCTTACGTATCCGCGCACAGATTCCAGATACATCGGCTCAGACGTTGCGGAAACCATCAAAGAACGCTTACAGGCCTGTGCCGTCGGTCCGTACCGGAAAATGGCCGGCAGCCTTGGCATGAAGCCAATCAGGACAAACGCTTCTTTTGTGGACGATAAGAAAGTAAGCGATCATCATGCCATTATTCCAACGGAACAATTTGTGCAGCTGGATCATATGACGGTGGAGGAACGCAAAATATATGACCTGGTCGTCCGCCGTTTTCTGGCCGTTTTGTGCCCTCCGTTTGAATACGAACAAATCGTGATGCGCGCGGAAGCGGCCGGAGAATCGTTTGCAGCGAGAGGAAAAACAGTCAAAACCCTGGGCTGGAAAGAAGCATATGAAAGTCCGGAGGATTTGGACGAGGAGGAAGGGGAGCATGAAATCCGGGAGCAGATCTTGCCGGAAATCAAAAAAGGAAGCAGGCTTTCCATAGATCAGCAGAAAGTAACAAGCGGCAAAACAAAGCCTCCCGCGCCGTTTAACGAGGCGACGCTTTTATCCGCCATGGAAAATCCGGTCAGATATATGGAAACAAAAGAAAAGGCCGCAATCAAAACGATTGGGGAAACGGGAGGGCTTGGCACCGTGGCTACCCGGGCGGATATTATTGACAAGCTGTTCCATACGTTTCTGATGGAAAAAAGAGGAAACGATATTTTCATCACGTCCAAGGCAAAGCAGCTTTTAAATCTTGTCCCGGAAGATTTGAAAAAGCCGGAGCTGACGGCGGACTGGGAGCTGAAGCTTTCTAAAATCGCAAAAGGAACGCTGAAAAAAGACGCGTTTTTATCGGGCATCCGGGAGTATGCCTTAGAAATCGTCGGGGAGATTAAGACGGGCGACGGGACGTTTCGCCATGAAAATCTGACGAATAAAAAGTGCCCCGTATGCGGCAGACGAATGCTTGCCGTCAATGGAAAAAACAGTAAAATGCTTGTGTGCCAGGACAGAGAATGCGGCCACAGGGAAACAGTATCGAAAACGACGAACGCCCGCTGTCCGAAATGCCACAAAAAAATGGAGATGTTTGGAAAAGGCGGGGAAGAGACGTTTGTTTGCGCGTGCGGGTATAAAGAAAAGCTTTCCGCGTTCAAAGCGCGCCGGGAAAAAGAGGGCGCCGGCGTAAACAAAAAAGACGTGCAGCGTTATTTAAAAAAGCAGGAGAAAGAGGCCAAAGAACCGCTTAACAACGCGTTTGCCGACGCCTTTGCAAAACTAAATCTCAAATAAAAGAAAGCTTCTGGCATTCTGTTAAAATAAACTAAAATTTTATCGACAGAAAATGTGAATTTTTGTGTTTCTTTCATGGTATGAATATGCAGTAAGGAGGAAAGAAGATAAGCTTTCTTACATATCATATTGTAACAGAGTAAAATGCCGCAGATGTACAGTTCGCCGGAACTATTTTCCGGAGAAGAGGAAGGGAGAAAAATTCATGGCAGATAAAATTTTTGAAAACAACCAGGTATCAATTGTAGGAACGATTATATCCGATTTTCGGTATAGTCATGAGGTTTATGGGGAAGGCTTTTATATGGTGGATATATCCGTCAATCGCTTAAGCGACTTTGTAGACGTCATTCCCATTATGGTATCCGAGCGAATCGTAGATACGACGCTAAACTGCGAGGGGCAGATGGTTTATGTAACGGGGCAGTTTCGTTCCTACAACCGGCACGAAGAAAAGAAAAACAGACTGGTGCTTTCTGTTTTTGCAAGAGAGCTGGAATTTATTGAAGAAGAGTTAGAGGAGTATAAGAGCAATCAGATTTATCTGGACGGCTTTGTATGCAAAGAGCCGATTTACCGAAAGACTCCTCTGGGCAGGGAAATCGCAGATTTACTGATTGCAGTCAACCGTTCTTATGGGAAGTCCGATTACATACCCTGTATTTGCTGGGGAAGAAACGCAAGATTTGCTTCCGGGTTTGAAGTGGGCAGCCATGTGGAAATCTGGGGCAGAATTCAAAGCAGGGAGTATGTGAAAAAAATAGGGGAGAACATGACGGAAAAAAGAATTGCCTATGAAGTGTCCGTAAGCAAAGTGGAGCATTTGGAATAAAATTTGCTTTTTTTATGGATGTGTGGTATTTTAATAAAATCTGGAGACAGAAAATTGTATGGGTAACAGAAGAAGAATTGAAACTGTCAGACGGCAGAGGAGGTCAGTATGGGAACTGGGAGCGTTCAGGTATATTATGGCGCGGGAAGAGGAAAATCGACTGCGGCATTGGGAAGGGCAATACTTACTGCTTCAGCAGGAAAAACAGTTTTTATCATTCAGTTTTTAAAAGGAAAGGCAAATGACGAGATAGCGTATTTAAAACGGCTGGAGCCGGAGGTGAAATTCTTCCGCTTTGAGAAAATGTCCGGGTATTTTGAGGAGCTTTCG
>CATOKN010000234.1 GCA_951800425.1 uncultured Lachnospiraceae bacterium | reverse complement strand
ATCAAACAGCTTGGATGGGGAGAATCTTCCGGATAATCTTCAATAATTTCTCCGGATAAAATGCAGTCTATTACATCATTTCGGTTCAGTCCCCGTTCCTGAATCCGAGCTAAAGAATGCGCTGACCATCGTATTTTTCTATCTGTGCAAAGTTTTTGTATGTTCTCGATTATCATTTTTCCTTCTCCTTTGTAATGATATTATAACCTATTTTTTATGGTTTGAATATATCAAAAGAAATACTTTTTACAATGTCAGCATTTCTTTCACAATCCTGTCCGCACATTTTACCATCCCCACAAGCACAAGCATATTGAAAATGGTTTCAGCCAGATACGCCAGCACCTGTACGACCGCCGTACTGTCTGAGTCAGCAAGACCAATGCTCCCGCTCGATGTAAATGCCGAAAAAATCAGGCAGGCAAGCACAATGACAGCTCCCTCCAAGCATACGCTGAGATAGCTTTTCAGAAAGCCCTTGCCCATAAAGGACGTGGCTTCTCCCGCGAAAGAGGAAAGGGGAACGGGAGCAAATGCCGTAAACAGATACAGTTTGAAAAAACGGGAATATACCGTCAATATCATCACAAATGACAGTACGATGATAACCAGACACCCTAAAATCGTGACAAGCCACAACGGGATACTGGCTAAAAAGCCTACTTCCATTATCGCCTGTTCCAGTTCTTCCGGCAGGGAAACCTCTCCCGCCATTGTCCCCATGTTCCCGGCAATCGCGGCTACAATGCCACCGCAGATATTGAATACTGCTGTCATCAGGTCTATGCCATAGGTTACGGCAGTTTTGGCAAGCACAAACCGGATAAAAAAACGCAAGCCCTGCTCCGGTCTGCGGAAATCGCGGAAATTGATTGTGCTCCTGCATACGCTGACTGCAAAAAATAAGACCAAAAGCCCGTAACCAATGGCTTTCAGCCCTTCATTGATTTCCAGTGCAAGCGTCCAGATTTCCCCGTCCTTAAATTCCTCCGGCGTTGTGCTGACCAATTCCCATATTTCCGCCTGCTTGTCGTTCCAGAATGTGAAAACCCATTTCAGGCTTTCAATGATCCAATTTCCTTCCAATCGCTGCCACCTTCCTCCTTCATACGTCTGCTTTTGGGGAAACAAAAAGATACTGCGTATTTTGCAGTATCCAAAATTGTTATGGCTTATTTATTTTTCCTGCCATCAGTTGTTCTTCACAAAATCTTTTCAGTACTGGAATATCTGTCACAGCGGTTTCCCATATCACGCGTCTGTCCATACTGCCATAATTATGTGCTACTAAGTTGCGCATTCCCTTCATCGGGCCCCATTGTATCCTGTTGGCAGTTGCTTTTCTGAACTCAGCCGAAAGACCTCCGCTCAGCTCGCCAATCTGCAATATTGAAAATGAAATAGAACGCTGGTAGTCTGCATCTGTGTCGAAAATCTCAAATGCTTCTCCATACCGTTTCATTGTTTTTTCTATTTCATTGCAGTAATCGCAGATATGCTTGATTCTCTGTAAATCAGGCTGCATGATATATATTCACCCTTTCTTCCCATACAGTTTTCTTAAATTCCGCTTCGCTGGGCATCTGTGTGCTTTGCTCCAAAGAGCCTAGTGTTATCAGGTCTATGTTCTTTTCAAATACTGCTTCTAAATCACTGTATAATGCCCCAAGGGACAGCAGGCTTTTCAGCGCAGTCCCCCTAGTGTCAACCAAAAAATCAAGGTCGCTGTTTTCATCAGCCGTTCCGCGTGCATAGGAACCAAAAATATAAACCATAGGAATCCGGTACTTTTCTGCAATCGGCACAATTTTTTCTTTGATTTCCTCTAAAGTATATATCATGGTGTTCCCTCCCTTTTGTCTGCTTATATCTATTATAAGCAAAATTATCTTATAAAATCAAGTCCAATATCTCCTTCGCGAACGCTATCACAAGCCCGCCAAAAAACGTCAGAAACCCATTGCTCCGCTGGCTGGCGTCATGGCTTTGCAGGCTCAAGCCAATCTGCACCACGCCCCAGCCCAGTATTATCACGCCTACTGCCTTTATCGCAGAAAACACAAAGGACGATAAGTTATTGATCGCTGTCAATGGGTCTGCTTCATTTGCATAAACCACAACAGGCAAAAGAGCCATAAAAGAAAGCGTTGCCGCAACAAAAAAATACTTCTTTTTCAAGGAAGTATTACAAAAATTCCTATTCATTTTTCATTCCTCCCGTTACTCCGTCACTGTCCAGCCTTAACTGCCTGCCGTTGACTATTTTGCTGTTTTCCGCCCACCACATATATAAGCTGTTTCCATCACGCCAGAAATGTGTTTCTGTCAAATCCAGCCGCCTGTCAAGATACCTCTGGAATGCCCTGATATACAGTTCCTTAAATTCCGGCATTTTCTCCAGTTCTCTTTTGTTATCTCCCATCGGACAGCCGACACAGCCCACACGTCTATACCCCATATCATACAACGGGTTATACGGCAGTTTATACCTTCGGTGGAACTCCCATACGTCTTCGTCCGTCCAGTCAATAATGGGGTTTACCATAAACCGTCCCCTTGCCAGCCTTGTGGGTTCCCGTTCCAGATAGCCTTTTGCGTCCTCCGCAGAATGAAAGCCGACAAGCGTTTTCGCGTTCACAGGGGCTTCATATAAATGTCTGCTGTTTTTCCTTCTGACGCTCTCCGCCCAACGCACACCGAAAACGGCAAAACGTCCTTTTTCCGTCCCATTCTTTTTCAGTACATCACAGCACCATCTCCTGATGCGTGTGGGCGGGCCTTTCAAAACTATCATATCCCACATAGAAGTGCGCTCCCCCCTATAGCGGGGATACTTGATCCGATAGAGAATGCCGCTTTCCATCCATCGCCTTTGTTCCTCCCTTACAAATCTTACGGTATGTGGGTGGTCTGCTGTGGTGTGGCTGTGGACGATTTCAAAACGGACACCGGAAAGAAAAGCCAACGCCTTAATCGTCCCGCTGTCCTTCCCGCCGCTGTCCAGTACAATATATCCGTTTGGGTTGGCGGCTTCTGCCTGCTCCGCAAATGCTTTCAGTCTGTCAATGGCGGTCTGTACCCTGTCCAAGTTCCCAAACAATGTAAGTTCATTCAGCATAGTTCCTCCTGTTCTAAAATTTCTATTTCCTCCAGCAGATATTCCCTGCGTAAATCCTCCGTAGAAAAATCATACTTCGGCTCCCTGTCCAAAAACTTAACAGGGCGGATATAGCTTTCCGCGCCGCCGTCCTCCGTCTGCCGGATATGCTTATGCTTCATCAGGTCATACATTTTATCTATAACAGCGCGCTCACCGCGAATAAAAAGAATCGCGTACTGGTTATCCAACAGACGCTTAATGTGCTTACAGACGAATTTTTTAATACACAACATAATTTGCCAGAAAATGTACAGGAGCAACGGAAAATCGCTGATTTTATTAATTTGTCAAATCGGCGTATTGAGGCACAGCAACTTCTTCTTGAAACCATCAAGAAGTATAAAAGAGGTTTATTATCTGCCATATTTCCTGAAAAAGACAAAGCTACACCTATGTATCGTTTAAGCGAATTTACAGAACCTTGGGAACAGCGTAAGGCTGTGGATATCGCTGAATACTCAAAAGGAAACGGCTATTCTAAAAGCGATTTAACAGAGAGTGGAACGCCGATAATTCTATATGGCAGACTTTATACAAAGTACCAATTTGTGATCAATGAAGTGGATACTTTTGCTATTCCGAAAGCGAGTGCTGTTTATAGCC
>CATOKN010000233.1 GCA_951800425.1 uncultured Lachnospiraceae bacterium | reverse complement strand
GGGCGGGAATTTCTAGGCTTCTGTATCCGTTTAGCGGTGAAATAAGCAAGATCAAGCTGACGCAGAAATTATTAGAGGAAAGCGAGATTCAGGCTCTCCATGCGGCAACGACGAAAGAGAATGGCAAAGAATTCGCTACGCCTGTAATCGAAGATATTACGGCGGCAAAAGACGGTGCAAAGCTTACTTTCAGAGTAAGATTTGATTCTCCGATGATGAAAAAAGCAGAACCGGTATTAAAGATTAAAATCAATGGAACAACGGATGCCTGGGCGACTTACGTTTCAGGAAACGCAACAAAAGAATATGTGTTTGAATACCAGCCTGGCGATATAGAAGTGACGACGGCGGAAGCTGTGAACGTAGGCATTGCGGACGGAGCCCCGGGATTTATTGAGGGCGTTGTTGGAAAGCTGCCAAAAGACGTATCTTTCTTCTTCTATTTCGACAGAGAGTCAGCGATTGCAGATTTGAACCGCTTGCTTGCGGAATATGCGGAAATCATCGCTACAGATGGAAAAGGATTTGACGCGGATGCTTTTGCAGAATTCAAAACGGCATATGAAAATGTACAAAAGGCAATTAGCGAAGACGAGCAGGATCTTGCAGAGCTTGCAAGACTGGCAAAAGCTCTGACGGATGCGAGAAGATTACTGGGAGATGAAAGTCCGGATCCGGAAGATCCGGATAAAGAGCAAAAAGAGGCTTTGGAGAGGCTGCTGGCTGAATACAGAGACGTTTTGGATAAGGACGAAGCCAAGTATACGGCAGATTCCTGGAAGAAGTTTAAGGATGCTTATCTGGCCGCTTTGGACGCATTGGAAAAAGGCGATGCGGACGGAGAAACATTGGCAGCATTGAGAAGCGCTCTGAAAGAGTCCTATGAAGCGCTGAAGCTGTTAGGAGGCAAGCCGGATACGAAACCGGATGAGAAGCCTGTAAAACTTTCGGCTCCGCAGATTGTTTCACTGAAAGCCGTTGCAGAAAAGAGAGCGATGGGCGTTAAGATTACTGTACAAAAAGTTGCAAATGCAAGCTCTTATTCGGTATTCCGCGTAAACGGCGCCAAGGTTGATAAAATTGGCGACACAAACGCAGAGGGAGTTATTTATGACCAGAATCCAATCAGTAAAAAGACAGTTTCTTACTATGCGGTAGCAAATTCTTCATCCGCTAAATTTACGCAGAGTGATAAAGGGGCTTCAAAGAGCATCAAGCTGGAAGCTTCTGTCAAGAAACTGAAAGCAAAGAGGGTTGGAAAGAAGCTTCAGGTTAAGCTTACGTGGAAGAAAGTAAAGAAAGCAAAACAGTATATTATCTATCGTTCTACGAGCAAAAACAGCGGCTATGTAAAAATCAAAGCTGTAAAGAAAGCATCCTTTGTTGATAAGAAAGTAAAGAAAGGAAAGAAATATTATTACAGAGTCGTAGTTAAGAAGAAAGCAGGTTACAGCGGCGTAACGACGTCAAAAGTAGTCAATATAAAGAAAAAGTAACAGAAAATGGGGAGCGCAAGCTCCCTTTTTTCTGCTTCAAAAGCCATATTGGGAAAACATCCCGATTGACAGACAAAACGAATCCTTTTATAATATAAGAAAATGCCACTGATAACTATATGGAGCGGAAAATTCTATGGAAAAGATGACGAGAAGTGAAAAAACGGAGTATCTTCTTTCCGAGATCAAAAAAAAGACAGAGGAAAACGGAGGGGTGATTAAAACAAGCCAGATTACTGAGCTTGGCGTTGATTACCGAAGGATTTTGGCATGGGTAAAAGACGGCACTCTGGAACGTGTAAAAAATGGATATTATTCGTTTGGCTATCAGGAGCGTTCGGAGGAAGATTTGATTTTCGGCCTGTTTCAGGACGCCGTGCTTTGTATGGACAGCGCGCTTTATTGTTATCATTATATTGGAGTAAAGCCGTATGCCTGGCATCTTGCCGTTGATAAGAACACTTCGAAATCCAGATTTAAGCTGGACTACCCGGTGATTTCGCCCTACTATACAGAACCGGACGCATTAAAGCTTGGCGTGACGGAAATTCCATTCGCATCCGGCAAGATGAAAATTTACACAAAAGAGCGTCTGCTCTGCGATTGCCTGAAATATGAAGAAAAATTGGATAAGGACGTATTTAAACGGGCGCTTTTGGCATATATTGCCGATGGATCGAAAAATATCGCCGAGCTTCTGCGGATTGCAAGGGAACGAAAAGTGCTGCAGAAAGTACAAAATATAATCGGGGTGTGGCTTTAATGACAAAATTGCTGTGCAGCCATGAATTGCTGTCAGAAAAATCAAAAGAAACCGGCATTTCTTTTTCCGGTCTTCTTGGCGGCGCGGTACTGGAGGAAATCGTTCGGCGAATCGGCGCGTCGGAATATAAAGAAACACTCTGGCTTCGCAACGAACAGGTTCTGGGAGAAAAGCAATATAAAAAAAAGCTTTTGCTGAGCCTGGAATATGCGTATGCCGTTTCAAATCCTGAAAACGGGGACGGTCTTTCTGCGCTGGCCGATGATTTAAAGCAGAAAGTTTTTGAGGGCAAGTCTGACTATGGGATTTCCTTTTCTCAGAAAAGCGTCATATTAAAAAAATGCCTGAGCCTTAGTTTAAGCGCCAGGCTGGAAGATATGCGGATCCCTGTTTCCGTTAAAATTTACCCGGTGCAAAAGGACAGAAAGCATCCCGGGCATAATTGCTTTTCCTGCACGCTTTTTCCGGAAGTGACGGCGGCGTATTACAGCTGTCCTGCGGAAGAGATTCTGGCGGAAAGGTATCTGGAAATTGTGACGCGTCTGGAACTCATTCGGGACATGGAAGCTTACTATGACGTTTACCGGCTTTTGGAGCGGGAACGCGTGGACGCCAGAAAAGTGAAAGAATACGTAGAAGAGGGCTGCCGCGATCTTTTGTCCGGACAAAAAGAACGGCTGCCCGATATAATTGCAGGATATAAAAATTATGGCTTTATGAAAAAGAAATGGAAAGCGTTTTTACGGTCGATCAACAGCAGCGAGCCTGCCTGGGAAATGGCTGTCGATCGGTTTTCGAAATTTTTTGGCCCCATCTGGCAGTCCATACTGGAAGACGTCGTGTTTTTCGGGGACTGGATGCCGGAATTAAACCGTTTTTTGTAAAGGAAAACATATGCTTGACATTCAATTGGAACATTATGCCAAAAGCAACTATTATCCGTTTCATATGCCCGGACATAAACGCGCGCCGCTTTCGACGCCAAATCCATATACGATGGATATAACCGAAATCGAGGGATTTGACAATCTGCATGCGCCGGAGTCTATTTTAAAAGACGCCGCCAGACGGGCGGCAGAGCTGTATGATTCAAAAAAAAGCTATTATCTGGTGAATGGAAGCACCTGCGGACTGCTTGCGGCAGTTTCCGCGGCGGCGCCGGCGGGCGGCAAGATTCTGCTGGCAAGAAATTCTCATAAGGCGCTGTATCACGCCGCATATTTGCGGCGGCTTTCCATCGTATCCGTATATCCGCAAATGACAAATTTCGACATTTCGGGTTCTATCGCTCCAAAAGAAGTCCGGACGGCTCTTGAGAAGAATCCGGATGTATGCGCGGTGATTGTTACGTCGCCCACATATGAGGGGATTGTGAGCAATATACAAGAAATCGGAAAGATTGCGCATCAATATAAGGTTCCGCTGATTGTAGACGAAGCCCACGGGGCGCATTTTGGATTTCACAGCGCCTTTCCGGAAACCGCCGTGCGGCTTGGAGCCGATATTGTCATTCAGAGCATGCATAAAACGCTGCCGTCGCTGACGCAGACTGCGCTGCTGCATCTGAATTC
>CATOKN010000232.1 GCA_951800425.1 uncultured Lachnospiraceae bacterium | reverse complement strand
GGGAGGAGGTGATTTCAATGGTTCTGTATATGTCCATCCCGGAAGCTGCAATCCGCTGGAAAGTAGTTCCACGCCTGCTGCGCCAGCAATGTGAAACGAATCAAATCGCAGGCGCTGTCCGCTTCGGTTATCGCTGGCTGATTCCGGAAAGTGATTATAATCCCACGCTGCCTGAACAGAACTGACGGGATACCCCATTGCGGCCTGAATCAGAACAGACTGCAACGATCTTCTATCTTCGACTGCAAAACCGCTTTTTCGGAAACAGGATTCCAATAGCAGCCCGAACCCGGAAATTGCCTTACCATCCGTTTTGAGCTTGCTTAACCGATGGGATTATTTCTGACAAGCGTTTTGCAATCATGAATAAATACCAATCAGGAAAGGATGTTTTTTATGAAACAGTTTGACTACACCATTACAGATCCGCTTGGGATTCATGCCCGTCCCGCTGGTATGGTGGCAAAAACCGCAAAAGAGCTCGGCTGTAAAGTGACAATCACAAAAAACGGCAAAACCGCTGACACCGCCCGAATGATGGCGCTGATGGGCCTCGGTATTAAAACCGGCGATACCGTGACCATCACGGTCGAAGGCGGCGATGAGGAGCACGCATCGCAGGTCATGGAGAAGTTTTTCCGGGAAAACCTGTAACAGATGACGCAATGTGGGGGTGCATCTGCGCCCCCATTTTGACGCCCAGGAAGCTCCCTTCCCATACAGGGTACGGCAAAATGATTTGAAATGGAGGGAGAGTGTGGATATTCTGGATTTTATTCGCTATCAGGAAATGACATTTGATGCTTACTGTAAACGAATTGTTAAGAATGAATATCGGAATGCGCTTCGGGGAATCATACGCCGCGAAAAACACGAGATTACCTTTTCCATGCTGGCAGATGCAGAGGTTATGTGGTTTTCTTATGAAGACAATTACGATTTGGAAAGCAAAGTGTTTGATATTGCACAGGATGCTGTGGTTGTGCAGGACAGCGAAATCGCAGATGCCCTTGCTGCATTGCCATTATGCAGGCGTAGGATCATCCTGCTTTTTTATTTCATGCGTCAGAACGACCAACAAATCGGTGAAATGCTTGGACTTTCTGCTAATGCCATCTATTATCGCCGCAGACACTCCATTCTGAAAATGCAAAGGATTTTGGAGAAATATCGGAATGAAGTGTGAACGAAAACGAATTCCGTATAAAATCATTTTGGCTGCAAAGCGTGAAGATATGTCAGCCATAGAAGAAATCCTTGCGCATTATGATACTTATATTAACTATCACTCCCGCCGTACTCTGTATGATGAATATGGAATGCCTTATACATATGTTGATGAAGATATCAAGTCCCGTATTCAATCCAAACTGCTCCATAAAATCATTAACGATTTTGATCTGACAAGATTACCGGAAGAAGAAAAATAAACGGTTATCCTCTCATAAGGGTGCTTTCGTTTGAAGAACGTACTCTCATGGGAGGATAATCGCTTTATTACGATTGATTCATTTGATCATACGAATCGGACAGGATTTTATACAAATCTTTCCACGGCTGCGTATCCTTGAAATCAAGCTGTGAAATCCCGTCCAGAACAGCGTGTTTCAGTGCCGACAAAGTGTCTGCACTTTTTTCAAACTGCGCCAAATACGTTTTCCATGTATATTCTGCACTGTGCTTTTTTTGAAACCAAAGAAAGTGTGCAAATTCAGCCCGTATTACGAATATTTGAATGAGATAAGCGCCCTGGACATCTGAATAGATTCTTGTTTTGCGAAGTATATCACTGTTGGCAGATACATCACCCACACTGCTGAAAAGATTCACATTTTCCGTTGGATCAAAATTGAAATTGTCCAGCCGGAAATTTAATATAATATGAAAAATTATGCTTTCGATTGCCTGACGGAACGAGGCTGAATAACCGACTGTGTAAATGTCAATAATACCCATATCAAAGAAATGGAGGAAAATGACATGAAAACAGTAAGAACGGAACTCAGCGAACGGGAAAAGGAATTGGTAGGATACCTGGTAAAAGACTGCCAAAGCACAGGGGATATTCACGATAAATTGAAGCGGTTGTTTGCTGGTACGATCGAGCAAATCCTGGAGGCAGAAATGGAAGAGCATTTGGGATACAGCAAAAATTCAATTGAGGGAAATAATAGTGGAAACAGCCGTAACGGATATAGCAAAAAGAAGATAATAAGCGATTATGGTGCGTGTGAAATCGCAGTACCGCGCGACCGGAATGGAGAGTTTGAGCCTCGGATCATCGAAAAACGGAACACGCGGACAAATGAAATCGAGGAGAAAATCCTGGCCATGTATTCAAAGGGAATGAGCCAGCGGGACATTGAGGACATGATAGCAGAAATTTACGGGGCGGATGTATCACAAGGTATGGTTTCCCGGATCACGGATAGAATTATGCCAGAGGTCCATGAATGGCAAAACCGTCCGCTCGACAGTGTATATCCGGTCGTATTCTTCGACGGAATTGTATTTAATTCGCGAAAAGATAACAAAATTATCAAGAAATGTATTTATAGCGTATTGGGCATCAATTTAGAAGGCCGAAAAGATATTTTAGGGATCTGGCTTTCGGAAAATGAATCTTCAAGCTTTTATGCAAACATCTGCGCGGATTTGAAAAGCCGTGGTGTTTCAGACATTTTTATCGCCTGTCATGATAATTTGACCGGTTTAAACGAAGCAATTTGTTCTGTTTTCCCAAACACACAAAACCAGCTTTGCATTGTTCACCAGGTCAGGAACAGCTGCAAATTTGTGCCTTATAAGGATCGGAAAGCCGTATGCGCAGACTTGAAAAAGATTTATGCTGCCGTTAATCTGGACGAAGCAGAGTATGCAAAAGAAGAGTTCCGTGGAAAATGGGATAAACGCTACCCCAATATTTTGAGATCCTGGGATCGCAATTGGTCTGAATTAACTACCTTTTTCGAGTATCCGCCAGAGATCAGAAAGATCATCTATACAACGAATGCCGTCGAGGGCTATCACAGAATGGTGCGCAAATTTACCAAATCAAAGTCCATCCTTCCGACAGACGATTCTATCCGAAAAACACTCTATTTTTGCGTAAGGAATATTTCAAAGAAATGGACGATGCCTGTCCGGGATTGGGGACTCGCATACGCCCAATTCACATTGTTCTTTGAAGATCGGATTCCCGTATGATCAGGGCGGCTCAGAACGGGAGCATCCATTTCAAAAGGCAGCCTTTTGATCCGCTTATATCTCTGCCCGGCGCGACAAAATTCGCGCCGCCGCCCCCATGGGGGCGCTCCCCCTTCTGGGCTGTCTCTTCAGCAGCGCCCTATTTTGTAGAATATTTGCATTTACACAGTTCATTTTTCATAACCGACGGAACGGCTCAAAGCGCCTTATCAAATTGGAGAAATCAGCCTTAGACATTTTAGAATAGTTATCGACAGTCTGAGCCATATCATTTAAGCAACAGTAAGAAAGATATTGTCCGAGCCGCTCCGCGTCATATTGTTTGAAAATTGATATATACATACCGGATTCGATGATTTTATGAATTTCCAATTCGATTTCATTCTTTGTCATAGCGTCACTCCAATTTTAGCTCGGTGATATGGATAGGATTTTTTTGCCTTCTGGCAAATTCCACAAGATTGTAGGCGTTGCTGGCTCCATGCACAGCATAGGCGATCAAAAATCCACTGTGTTCAATCATGCAGCGATTTGCTCGGACGATCGCCGATCTTCTGGGAATGCATTCGTCCATAAAGGGGTAAAAGCTGTTGTCGAATTCTTCGGTCAATTCAATCGTTCGCTCTGCTGGATGGTATGGAAGC
>CATOKN010000231.1 GCA_951800425.1 uncultured Lachnospiraceae bacterium | reverse complement strand
CGTCTCAATACGGTTTTCGTTCAGATAGCTTCTTTGCGCCTCCGTGACGACGCCCTCCTGTACAAACCAGACGCACGTGCGCATATCCAGAATAAGATAAGACATCACGACGGGAACATGAGGAATATCACACCCCCGCAGATTCAAAAGCCATGCAATATCCGTCAGAGAAGTCAGAATATGCGCGTCTGCTTTTGATTTTTCCATTTCCCGTCTTACATCGGAAAGCTTTAAGGCTGTGCTGCGTCCGCAATATTTTTCTTCCAGAATAAAAAAGGGCTGTTTTTGCATTCCTGGCCTGTCTTTCCAGACAGCGTCCAGCAAATCCTCATCCGCCAAAAGGGCTGCTCCTGTTTCTCTTGCAGCCTTTTCATATGCTTCTCCCGCTTTCGCGCTCAAAACCCGTCCGTCAAAGCCCAGCTTCATACCCTTTTTCAGACGTCCTCTGACAAACTCCCTTACGTCGGGAACTCCTTCTTCCCCCATGCGCTGCAATGTAATGCCGCTGTTTGCCAGCTGCCTTTTTGCCTGAATAAAATACCTGCCGTCCGTCCACAAATAAGCTTCTGCCGGCGTTATGACTGCCGTCCCGGCAGAACCGGTAAATCCGGTTACATATTCTCTGGCCTTAAAATAATCGCCGATATATTCGGAACCATGAAAATCAGAATCGGGAATCAGATACATGGCAATCCCCCGTCTGGCCATCTGCTCTCTAAGTGCGCAAAGCCTTTCCGCCACGCTATTCATGTTCACTGTCCCCGTAAAATTCAAAAAACTTTGTATCCAGCTCCGGATAAGAACGCTTCAGAGAAATCGGCTTGCCGCTGCGGTTCAAAAAACAATGTTCGCTTGCGGCCAGCGTTCTTAGTTCCCCTGTCTTTTTATCAGTCATGCGATACTCCACTTTCATGCGGATGCCGTCATATTTTGAAATTTTCGTTTCAATCACAACGGTATCGTCAAAATGAACCATGCTTTTATATTCGCAGGATACGGAAAGCACCGGACTGATAATTTCCATCCCTTCCATTCCCTTATAGGATAGCCCAATCTGTTCCATCAAATCCATCCTTGCTTCTTCCATCCAGCGAATATAGTTAGAATGATGGATGATTCCCATCTGATCCGTTTCATAATATTTTGCATGATGTTCGTATGGTCTGATTCGAATCGGACCTGTCTGTCCGTATAACTGCAATTCCCTTCCTGCCATATACGATTCCCTCCTTGCCGTTTTCTTTTTATCTATAAACCAAAATTATTCTTCATTCATCCTCACCAGCTTTGCCGCCTGATCTGCCGCCAGGCACGCGTCAATAATTTCCTGAATATCTCCGTTCATCACTTTATCCAGTTTGTAAAGCGTAAGTCCAATTCTATGATCCGTCACGCGTCCCTGCGGAAAATTATATGTCCGGATTTTCTCCGAACGGTCCCCTGTACCAATCTGGCTTCTTCTGGCTTCCGCTTCAGCGTCGTGCGCTTTTTGACATTCTATATCATAAAGCTTTGCGCGTAGAAGCGCAAACGCTTTTGCTTTGTTCTGAAGCTGCGATTTCTCTGTCTGGCTGTATACCACGATTCCTGTCGGATAATGGGTTAACCGTACGGCAGAGTCCGTCGTATTGACGCACTGACCTCCATTTCCGGAAGCCCGCATAACGTCAATTCGAATGTCTTTTTCATCAATTTCCACTTCCACTTCTTCCGCTTCCGGCATAACCGCAACGCTGATGGTAGAAGTATGAATGCGGCCCCCGGACTCCGTCTCCGGCACGCGCTGCACACGATGTACGCCGGATTCATATTTCATCACGGAATACGCTCCCTGGCCGGTAATCATAAAGCTGACGCTCTTCATCCCGCCAATGCCAATTTCTTCGCATTCCACCGTCTCGACTCTCCATCGTCTTCCCTCTGCATAATGCACGTACATCCGATAGATTTCGGCTGCAAACAGCGCGGCTTCATCGCCTCCCGCGCCTGCGCGGATTTCCACGATTACGTTTTTATCGTCGTTGGGATCTTTGGGAAGCAGCAGAATTTTTAACCTTTCTTCCAATTGTTCCACTTTTGCTTTCGATTCATTCAGCTCTTCTTTGGCAAGCTCCCGCATTTCTTCGTCGTTTTCTTCCTCCAAAAGAGCCAGCGACTCTTCAATATTCTGCTGATTCTGCTTATATTCCCGATACGCTTCCACAATCGGCGTCAAATCGCTCTGCTCTTTCATCAGATTTCTAAAACGCTTTGCGTCAGAAGCCACGTCCGGCTCGCTCAACTGATTCAACACCTCTTCCAGCCGCAACACAAGATCTTCTAATTTATCAAACATGCTTTCCTCCTAAAACTCCTGTCACTACCCGGCCATACCCCGCCAGATCTTTTCTCGTCTCTATCTGCGTATACCCTTCCTTCGCCATCAAAGCAGACACTGCTTCGCTCTGATCGCATCCAACTTCAAACATCAGACGTCCTTTCGGATGCAAATGACGCTTTCCTTCTGATATGATATTCCGATAAAACAAAAGGCCGTCGCCGCTTCCGTCCAATGCGATGTTTGGCTCATAATCCCGCACTTCGGGCATCAGACGCTGTATCTCTTCCGTTGGAATATACGGCGGATTGGAAAGAATTATATCGTAACTCTCTTTGATATTAAAAAACAAATCACTTTCTATCCATGTCGGAGTCACGCCGTTTAATTTTGCATTCTCTTTTGCCACAAGCAGCGCGCGGCCGGAAATATCTGCCGCCGTCCCCCGAACTTCCGGCATATTTTTTAAAACAGAAATAATGATACAGCCGGAACCGGTACACAAATCCAATACGGACATCTCTGGCTTCAGCCGCTTTAAAGCTTCTTCAACCAAAATTTCCGTATCCTGCCTTGGAATCAAAACGTCCGGATTCACCAAAAACGGAAGACCCATAAATTCCTGTTCGCCCGTAATGTACTGCAGAGGAATATGACTTGTCCGCTTTTTCAGAGCCGCTTCATACAAACTCTGCTTCTCTTCTTCTAAATCCTCTTTCATATGAAGATAATAGAAGTTTCTGTCTATGCCGCATACCCAGGACAAAAGCAGCCATGCATCCGTCTTCGCATCTGAAATACCGCTTTTGCAAAGCAGCGTCTCTCCATTTTTCAGAGCTTCCCGATATGTCATGACGCTTTCCCCTCTGTATGCTCCCGCCGGATTTCTCTGACATAGCTTTTCCAGTCAAAAACTGCTTCCACCGACGCAATTCCAACTGCAATCATATCGTCCTCCGGCTCTCTCGTCGTAATCTTCTGCAAAAGAAGCCCCGGCTTGCTTAACAGATTCACAAGTACGTGATCACTTCTTCCGGCCAGGCGTATAAATTCATAGGACACCCCTGCAATCACGGGAATCAAAAGCAGACGCAGCAATAGACGAAGTATACCGGAATCTACCCGGATAAACAGAAAAAACAAAATGCTCACCAGCATAACAATCAACAGAAAGCTCGTTCCGCAGCGTTTATGAAGCCGTGAGCTTTTCCGTACGTTTTCCACAGTCAAATCCATGCCGCTTTCAATGCAGTTGATGCATTTATGCTCGGCTCCATGGTACATATAAACTCTTCGAATATCCGGCATAAGAGAAATTACGGCCACATATCCCAGAAATATCAAAAGGCGAATGACGCCCTCCAACAGGGCAAGCAGCCACTGCGAAGAAATCGCTTCCCGAAACAAAAGGGAAAGCCCATATGGCAGAGCCATAAAAATTCCAACCGCCAAAACGACAGACGCCGCCATAGTCGCTCCCATTACAGCATCCTCTTTCTTTTTTTCTCTCTTTTCTGCTTTTTCTTCTTCCTCTTC
>CATOKN010000230.1 GCA_951800425.1 uncultured Lachnospiraceae bacterium | reverse complement strand
TTTTACGGGAGGATGATTTCCCTGAATATACGAAAAAAGAAGATTTGATTGTAAGATATCTTTTACATAGACATTTATATGGCAAAAAGAATACGCAGGAAGAACTATATCAGAATATTTCGATAAATGAACTCCGTATTATAGCTATTAAGGATGCTATGGGAGACAAGAATTATGATGAAGCAGAGAAACTTTGTTTAGAGAAAGCAAATGCAGAAGAGACATGGCATTATCATAGCAGTAATCGGAAAGATTGGAATAATATGTTATATGACATATACAAGACAGCAAACAACACGGAAAAGCAAATCGCACAGGCAAAAAAGCTGCTATTAATGGGAAATGAGAAGTTCTGGGATGTTTTGAAACAGATTTATAATGAGTGCGGTGCATGGAATGAGAATTGCGAGAGCTTATTGGATGAATTAAGGGAGAGCAAGCGAACTGTTTGCTATCGTAGTATTCTTATTTCTGAAAATGAAAAGAAGAGATTGCTTGAAGATGTAATGAAGAATCCGTATGATTTGTTTTATTATGGAAAATATTTGGTGAAGGAATATCCGGAGCAGGTATATGAGTTGTGTTATAAGGAAATAAGTGAGAGTTGTACTCAGGCAAAGGATAGGCGAGAATATAAGAAGATAACGAAGAATATTGCGCAGCTTATAAAATGGAAAGGTAATGATGCTGCTAAGTCGTTAATTGAGGAACTGAAGCAGAGATATCCAAGAAGACCAGCATTGTTGGATGAATTGGAGAAAGTGGAGAAGAAATTGTAATCCGAATAAAATACAGAAATTTTAGAATAGACTGACTAATAAAATTCATTTATGGCGTCTACATAACCCTGCGAGCCATTATCTTTCAATACCAACTTGGCATATAGCAGAGGCGATTCCTCTGCCAGCTGGTGCAAATATACAATATCATTCGGATCATCAAAGGTGACAGAGGAATTACATTCCTTGCAACGGATAACAAGAATTGCGTTCTCGCCAGTATTGACGACAATAGAGTCTGTGGCGGGCTCGTACATACCGAACCGGAAATTAAGATTAACGTGTCATGGAGAAAATCGAGCTTAGCCACCGTCCGAAACGCAAACCGAGTGGAATTACGAAAGCTGACCGCAAAGTACGAAAATCCGATGATCTGCTGAAACGGGATTTTTCATCCAAAGAACCGTTAAGAAATGAGTTACAGATATAACTGAAATCAATGCAAAAGACGGAAAGCTGTATGTATCCGCCATATTTGACTGTCTTGATGCTGCAGTCCTGGGACCGGCCATGGATACAAACATGAAAGCAGAATGATGTAAACGCACACTTGAAAATCTATTGTTCTTCTTATCTGGTCTCACTCATGTATTGTAATCCTACATAGGCCCGCCATAATGAAAATAACTTTTATATTGCCAAATCGTTCATTTCATACTAAAATAACTTTAATGTACAAATTTTTTACCTGGTGAAAAAGAGATTTTTGTGCAAATAAGAAAGGAGATTGTAAAGATGAGTTATATTGATGAAGCGCTTGAAAGAGTAAAAGCAAAAAATGCGTCCGAACCGGAATTCCTTCAGGCGGTAGAAGAGGTTTTGGAATCTTTAAGACCTGTCATTGAAGCCAATGAAGAAAAATACCGTAAAGAAGCTCTTTTGGAAAGACTGACCGAGCCGGACAGACAGTTTAAATTCCGGGTGCCGTGGGTGGATGATAATGGACAAGTTCAGGTAAACACAGGATACAGAGTTCAGTTCAATAATGCGATTGGGCCCTACAAGGGAGGTTTGCGTCTGCATCCTTCTGTGAATACAGGAATCATCAAATTCCTTGGATTTGAACAGATTTTCAAAAACTCTCTGACCGGCCTTCCAATCGGCGGCGGAAAAGGAGGAGCTGATTTTGATCCCAAGGGAAAATCTGACAGAGAAGTTATGGCGTTCTGCCAGAGCTTTATGACGGAGCTTTGCAAGTATATCGGGGCGGATGTTGACGTTCCGGCCGGAGATATTGGAACAGGCGCAAGAGAAATCGGCTATATGTTCGGCCAGTATAAGAAAATCAAAAGCTGCTATGAGGGCGTTCTGACAGGTAAAGGACTGTCTTACGGCGGATCTCTGGCACGTACGGAAGCAACCGGATACGGTCTTTTGTATATTACAGAAGAATTGATGAAATGTCATGGCGAATCTATGGAAGGCAAGACGGTCGTTATTTCCGGCGCCGGAAACGTGGCTATCTATGCAACCCAGAAAGCGCAGCAGATGGGCGCAAAAGTTGTCACCTGCTCCGATTCTACCGGATGGATTTACGATCCAAACGGCATTGACGTCGCTTTATTAAAAGAAGTAAAAGAAGTAAAACGGGCGCGTCTGACAGAATATGCAGCCGCAAGGCCAGACGCGGAATACCACGAAGGCCGCGGCGTATGGTCCGTAAAATGTGACATTGCGCTGCCATGCGCAACACAGAACGAGCTTCATCTGGACGACGCAAAACTTCTCGTTGCAAACGGATGCAAAGCAGTCTGCGAAGGGGCAAATATGCCGACAACTATTGACGCAACGAAGTATCTGCAGGAAAATGGCGTATGGTTTATCGGCGGTAAAGCTGCAAACGCCGGCGGCGTTGCTACTTCCGCGCTTGAAATGTCTCAGAACAGCGAACGGTTAAGCTGGACATTTGAAGAAGTAGACTCCAAATTGAAACAGATTATGGTAAATATTTATCATAACATTGACGACGCTGCGAAGCGTTATGGACAGGAAGGCAACTATGTTATGGGAGCCAACATTGCCGGATTTGAAAAAGTGGCAGAA
Organism: uncultured Lachnospiraceae bacterium; assembly: GCA_951800425.1. Taxonomy (GTDB): domain Bacteria; phylum Bacillota; class Clostridia; order Lachnospirales; family Lachnospiraceae; genus Roseburia_B. The sequence continues at coordinate 1,034 of CATOKN010000230.1, read as the reverse complement.
GCTATGATCGCACAGGGAGTAGTTTAATACCATATAAAAGAGATAGAACGAACGGTAGATATGGCCGGAGCTTTTTAGCTCCGGCTATTATTAAAATGCAGTTCTCAAAAGCGTTTTCGCTTTTGATGTGTCAGGCATTGTGTTTCCGGGGCGTGTTTTGAAAATATCGTTTGGAAGCATTTTTAAGGGCGCAGAAATGTTCCGTTTATGCGTTTTTATCCACGGAGAACCCAATAGCAGGTCTGTCAACTATCTCAAAAAATAGGAATCAAAGTCAAAGCTTGTTGCGATGGGGGCTGTTTCACATAAAGTATGCAATATGATATTTGCAATACTTAGAGATAATAATCTTTCTTTTGGATATAGAACGAAAAGGAGCGCAAAATATGTGTGAAAACTTTTGAGCCGCATTGACAGAGGCATGACATATAAAGAATTTCCCCTGCATACAATGTAAAAACAAGTATCGCAGGGGATTCTTTTGAAAAGTTATATTGAGGAAAGAGCTATAGAAATTGCCAAATATATTATCGAGAATAATGCGACAGTAAGACAGACGGCAAAACAGTTTGGGATTAGCAAGAGTACGGTTCATAAAGACGTAACAGAACGTCTCCCGCAAATTAATCCCGCACTTGCCAAAACCGCCAGAAAGGTATTGGATGTGAACAAATCGGAACGTCATATTCGGGGAGGTCTGGCAACAAGGGAAAAATATCTGCATCACCATATTTGATCAGGATACATATGCTCTTTTTACGTATCGCCGACAGGAAAAAAATCTTTCTGTCGGCGTTTTCATGTAATAAGAAAAAATTTACGCCGGATATAAAATATGGTAGAATAAGCGGTAAAAGAAAACGTATGAATATGCAGGATACAGAAATCAGACAATTTTTCTTCAGGCTTTTCGTCTGACAATATGGTGTAAAAATTAATGGGGGCTTTTTCCTGTTTGGCAGTTTTTTTGTTTCAGCTTGTCATGAAATTGCACGCAAAGAAAAATTAGGATTGAGGAAGATAATGATATGCAA
>CATOKN010000229.1 GCA_951800425.1 uncultured Lachnospiraceae bacterium | reverse complement strand
ATCTTAATCGGTATCCCTGTTCTTCGGTTAAAAGGCGATTACCTTGCCATCGTAACGCTGGCATTTGGCGAAATCATAAAAAATATTGTCAATATCCTCTTTGTGGGAAGAGACGCCAATGGATTTCATTTTTCCACGGCGGATACGCGCTCCCTTGGCATGGAACCCGGAGGACAGATCCTCATCAACGGCCCTCAGGGAATTACGGGAACGCCAAAGGACTCTACTTTTGTCATTGGCGTCGTCCTAATCCTGGTGACTTTGTTTATCGTAACAAACTTAATCCATTCCAGAAGCGGCCGGGCAATTATGGCGATACGAGACAACCGCATTGCGGCAGAATCCATTGGAATCAACATCACAAAATACAAGCTGATGGCATTTTCCATTTCGGCTTCTTTAGCCGGCGTTGCGGGCGTCATTTATGCGCATAACCTCGCGACGTTAACGGCGCAGCCAAAAAACTTCGGCTACAATATGTCGATTATGATTCTCGTCTTCGTCGTACTTGGCGGCATTGGAAATATTCGCGGATCCATTATCGCGGCAATTATATTAACGCTTCTGCCGGAGATGCTCCGCGGTTTAAGCGATTACCGTATGTTAATCTATGCCGTAGTACTGATTGCCATGATGTTGTTCAACTGGAGTCCAAAGGCAATTGAGTGGCGGGAAAAATATGCCGCAAAATTAAAGCGCGGAAAGAAGAAGGAGGCATAAGATATGGCATTGTTGGAAATTAAAAATCTTGGAATCTCCTTTGGCGGTCTGCGGGCGGTAAATGAGTTTCATCTTAAGATTGAAAAAGGCGGTCTGTACGGTTTAATCGGACCAAACGGAGCCGGAAAAACGACGGTATTTAACCTGCTGACCGGCGTATACAAACCAAATGAAGGCGTTATACTCTTAGACGGAGAAAATATTGTCGGCAAAAAGACAATTGAAATCAATAAAGCCGGAATTGCAAGAACTTTTCAAAATATCCGTCTGTTTAAAGATTTATCTGTAAAAGACAATGTCAAAGCCGGACTGCACAATCATTTCAAATATTCTACTCTGGAGGGAATTTTCCGTCTGCCCAGATATTTCAAAGTAGAACGGGAAATGGACGCGCGCGCGATGGAGCTGCTATCTGTTTTTCATCTGGATCAGGAAGCCGACGTACTGGCGTCTAATCTTCCCTATGGAAAGCAGAGAAAGCTTGAAATTACAAGGGCGCTGGCTACAAAGCCAAAGCTTTTGCTTTTGGACGAACCTGCGGCCGGCATGAATCCGAATGAGACAAAAGAGCTGATGGAAACGATTCGTTTTGTCAGAGATGAATTTGATATGACAATCCTTTTGATTGAACATGACATGAAGCTGGTATCCGGAATCTGTGAAGAACTGACCGTATTAAATTTCGGAGAAGTGCTTGCAGAGGGAAAAGCTTCCGACGTGCTGAACAATCCGGAAGTCATCAAGGCATATTTAGGCGAATAGGGGGGGATGACGCAAATGGCAATGCTTGAGATTAAAGACATTGAAGTATATTATGGCATGATACAGGCCATCAAAGGAATTTCCTTTGAAGTAAACAAAGGAGAAGTCATTGCCCTGATTGGAGCAAACGGCGCGGGTAAGACGACGATTTTGCATACGATTACAGGACTTTTGTCTCCCAAATGCGGCTCGGTTCTTTTTGAGGGAAAAGACATTACAAAAGTACCGGCACATAAAATCGTATCGCTTGGAATGGCTCACGTACCGGAAGGACGACGGGTATTCGCGGAACTGACGGTTTATGAAAACCTGAAGATGGGCGCTTATACAAGAAAAGACAAAGACGAAATAGAACAGACGCTGCAGATGGTATATCAGCGTTTTCCCCGTCTTGAAGAACGCAAAAACCAGCTTGCGGGAACATTGAGCGGCGGGGAACAGCAAATGCTTGCCATGGGCCGCGCGCTGATGTCTCATCCGAAGATTATCGTTATGGACGAACCCTCTATGGGACTTTCGCCCATCCTTGTAAACCAGATTTTCGACATTATTGAAGAGGTCAGCAAAAGCGGAACGACCGTGCTTCTCGTCGAACAAAACGCCAAAAAAGCTCTTTCCATTGCCGATCGCGCCTATGTTCTGGAAACCGGAAAGATTGTGCTTGAGGGCAATGCGAAAGAACTGATGAATGACGATTCCATCAAAAAAGCTTATTTGGGAGAATAGGAGGATATTATGGAACGCGTGGTAATTACAATTGCAAGACAATATGGAAGCGGCGGCAGAACCGTTGGAAAAATGCTGGCCAAAAAGCTTGGCATTCCCTGCTACGGCAGCAATCTTTTAAAAATGGCCTCCGAAGAAAGCGGCATCAGCGAACAGCTTTTTTGCCAGTTGGATGAAAAGTTAAAAAACAGCCCTTTTTTGCGCATGTCTACGGATATTTATACCGGAGATTTAATCCCTCCGGAAAGCAGCGATTTTGTTTCCGCCAAAAACCTGTTTAACTATCAGGCAAAGGTCATCAAGCGCCTTGCAGAGAAAGAGAGCTGCGTCATCATCGGACGTGCGGCGGATTTTATTTTAAAAGACTATGATAACGTCGTCAGCGTCTTTGTCCATGGTTCTGCAGAATTTAATCTTGCGCGGGCAATGGAGCAAAACAGCATGACGGAAACTGAAATGGAAAAGTTTATTGCAAAAACGGACAAATATCGTGCCGAGTACTATAAGCACTATACCGGGCGGGAATGGACAGACGCCAGAAATTATGATCTTTGCTTAAACAGCAGCAAGCTTGGCTTTGAGAAATGCGTGGAAGAGATTGAAGCTTATATTAAGGTGAGGTTCTAGTTTAACCTCATCCGGAAGGATGAAGATGAGAAAATTAGCGTTAAGTGATGAAATACTGTTGACTGTGGAAAAACCGGTCCGTTATATCGGAAATGAAATCAACGCGGTAAAAAAGAATCCCTGCGACGTGGACATTCGTTTTTGCATATGTTTTCCGGACGTATACGAAATCGGTATGTCCCATCTCGGGATTCAGATTTTATACGATATGTTCAATCAGAGAAGCGACGTATACTGCGAACGCGCCTATTCTCCCTGGACGGATCTGCATCAGATTTTAAAAGAAAAAAAGATACCTCTTTTTGCCTTAGAATCCCAGGATCCCATCCGGGATTTTGATTTTCTTGGCATTACGATTCAGTATGAAATGTGTTATACAAATATTTTGCAGATTTTGGATCTTTCCAGGATTCCCATGCTTGCAAAAGACAGAAAAAAAGAAGATCCGTTCGTCATTGGCGGAGGTCCGTGTACGTACAACCCGGAGCCATTGGCGGATTTCTTTGATTTGTTTTATATCGGAGAGGGCGAAACCAGTTACGACGCGTTGTTTGACCTCTATAAACAATGGAAAACTTCCGGCAAAGAACGGGAGGATTTTCTGCGTCAGGCTGCAAAAATTCCCGGTATTTACGTTCCGGCAATGTATCAGGCGTCGTATCATGCCGATGGAACGATTGCGGATTTTTCCCCTGTAGAAGACGGCATTCCAGACAAAATTCAAAAACAGGTCGTGACGCATATGACGGGCGCGCCCTATCCGCAGAAGCCTCTCGTACCCTTTATTCAGGCGACGCAGGACCGCGTTGTTTTAGAAATTCAAAGAGGCTGCATCCGCGGCTGTCGTTTTTGCCAGGCGGGAATGATTTACCGTCCCGCGCGGGAAAAAGATTTGGAAGAATTAAAGCGTCAGGCGTACGCTATGTTAAAAAACACAGGATATGATGAAATTTCTCTGAGTTCTTTAAGCTCCTCGGATTATTCGAACTTAAAGGAGCTTGTCAGCTATTTAATCGAGGAGTTTCAGGGAAAAGG
>CATOKN010000228.1 GCA_951800425.1 uncultured Lachnospiraceae bacterium | reverse complement strand
GAGGAACTGCGTCTTCATCACAGGAATAAAATGAAACCAGTTCCTCGTTCAGGCCAAATACACTGCTGTCCCTTATAGCCTCTTTCAGATCAACGCTGTATCTCGGCGTGATCTTTCCTGCACCAACGGCTCCGCGCTTGGCAGATCAATCTTATTGATGACGGGCATGACATCCAGGTCATGATCCAGCGCCAGGTAGACATTTGCCAGGGTCTGGGCCTCCACCCCCTGAGCAGCATCCACTACCAGTATCGCCCCGTCGCAGGCCGCCAGACTCCGTGAAACCTCATAGTTAAAATCCACATGGCCCGGCGTGTCGATCAGATTGAAAATATATTCTTCCCCGTTCCTTGCCTTATATACGGTTCGTACCGCCTGAGCCTTGATGGTAATGCCCCGCTCCCGTTCCAAGTCCATGTTGTCCAGTACCTGGGACTGCATCTCCCTGCTGGTCAGAAGCCCGGTCTTCTCAATGATCCGGTCAGCCAGTGTTGATTTTCCATGGTCAATATGGGCAATAATACAAAAATTTCGAATTCTGCTCTGATCCACTGCCATTTTTTTCCTCCGATTTGTACAACATAATTTCTGAAATTATTATACGTATATTCTGTCAATTAAGCAAGCAAATGTTTACTCGCGTTTCCCGGCCTTAAGCGCCTCTTCTTCCTCTTTTGTCAGCTCCCGAAATTCCCCGGGAGAAAGCGCCGCGTCCAGCGTTACGTCTCCGATTGCCGTCCTCTTTAATGCAAGCACCTCTCTGCCGACGGCATGAAACATCCTTTTTACCTGATGATAGCGTCCCTCCGTAATCGTAACCTCTACGTCCGAAGCTTCTCCCGAGCTTAAAATTACAAGCTTTGCCGGCTTCGCCGGCGTATCGTCGCCAATATCCAGACCGTTTGCAAACGCCTCAGCTTCCTTTGCTCCAACGCATCCGTCCACTTTCGCCAGATATGTTTTTCTGACATGCTTCGCGGGACTGAGCAGATTGTGCGCCAATGTCCCGTCATTCGTAATCAAAAGCAGTCCCTCCGTATCCAAATCCAGCCTTCCCGCCGGAAACAAATCCGTCCTGCCCACGTCTATGTAATCCATCACCGTTTTATGCGTCTTATCTTTCCGAGCCGTAACGCAGCCTTTTGGCTTATAAAACATATAGTAGACATATTTTTGATAATGCAGTTCTGTTCCAAAACAACATACCACGTCGTGCTTCGGATCGATCTGCTGTTTCGGGCTGATTCGTCCGCTTCCATTCACCGCAACAGCCCCCTGATGGATCAGACGCTTTACTTCGCTTCTCGTTCCCATCCCAACATCTGCCAGAAATTTATCCAGGCGCATTTCTCTTTCTCTCCTATTCAAAACAAAACTTCAGTTTTTCCGATTCCAGCTTCTTCATAAAAGGATAGGGATTATAGCTTTGTTCTTTTCCGTCCTCATCGTTGAAATAAATCCCCACATGAAGATGCACGGGAAAATATCCCGTCGTTCCTTCCTGCTCGCTGTAACCCGTATCGCCCATAAATCCCAAAAGCTCTCCGGCGCTTACTTCATCGCCAATCTCAATTCCCGGCGCATAGTCGTTCAAATGGGCATAATAAAAGTAAACGCCGCGGGGGCTTCGGATCCCAATCCGATAGCCGCCCAGCTTCAGCCATCCAAGCTTTTCCACAACGCCGTCGGAAATGCTGACAATTGGATAATGTCCCCTCTCATTGACGTCGGCCATAATGTCGCATCCCTCATGCCCGCGCTCCCCGCCAAAGCTTCTTCGATCCATCCAGCTGTCTGAAAATGTAACGCCAAATCCCCTGGTATCATAGGAAGATTCCGGCACAGGAAAATAAACGGCGTCTTGCCATACCGCCTCCCAAACATCCTCCGTCTTTCGCATCGTACTTTCATACAAAGAGTGAAACAGCCATGCGTCTGCAATGACGACGGTAAAAAAAAGTAAGACAAACGAAACATATCTGCGCAGCCTCACAGAACTTATTTCATGCTCCGAAGCAATTCCAGAAGAAACCGGTAAACCCGCTCTGCGGAGGAAATGCTTAAACGCTCTTTCGGCGTATGAATATCAAAATTATCCGGTCCAAACGAAACCGCATCCATATCTTTTATTTTATCAGAAAGCATCCCGCATTCCAGGCCGGCATGGATCGCTTCAAACACCGGCTCTTTGCCGAACATTTTTTTATATACTTCAAAAACCTTATCCCTGACCATGGAATTTTCCTGATATTCCCACGCGGGATAATCTCCATCCAACGAAATCTCTCCGCCCAGAAACTCCGTCAGATACGTCAGCCGATCCGCGACTTCTTCTTTTCGGCTTTTTACGCTGCTTCGCACGGAAGAAGAAATGAAAAAACCGTCTTCGGATAATTTCATAATTCCCGCATTCAGAGACGTTTCCACAAGCCCTTTGAGATTTACGCTCATATGCTGAATGCCGTTTGGCACATTTCGAAGATAGAACAAAATCCTTTGCATAGAAGAAGCGTCCAGAACGTCGCAGACGCTCACCTCCTGCAGACTTGTCGAAACAAAAAGCTTTGGCTCCGTCGCCGCATATTCCTTTTGCAGGATTTTTGTAATTTCTTCTATATGAGAATCAAACGTCTTTTTATCCTCCGAAGCAATCATAAGCGTCGCGTCCGCTTCTCTTGGAATCGCATTGTCTTTCAGGCCTCCCTCCAAAGACAACAGGCGAATCTGCATCCTGTCATCCAGATATTTCAAAATCCTGCCCATCTCGATAATCGCATTGGCATGTTCCTTATCAATCTCGCTTCCGGAATGTCCTCCAAAAAGCCCGCCAAGACGCAGCGAAACGCATAGTCCTTCCGCTTTTTGATAAGCGCAGGGAAGCTTCACTCTGGCAGAAAGGCCTCCGGCGCAGCTTGTCAGAAAATGCCCCTCAATATCCGAATCAATATTAAGAAGAATACGGCCCTTTAACATAGACAAATCAATTGTCTTTGCTCCAAGCAGTCCCACTTCCTCATTGCTGGTCACTACGACTTCAAGCCTTGGATGTTCCAGCGAATCGTCGTCCAAAACGGCAAGCGCATAAGCGACTGCAATTCCGTCATCTCCTCCCAGCGTCGTACCTTTTGCTTTCAGAAAATCTCCATCCACATAAAGGGATAGGCCCTCTTTCTCAAAATCAATTTCCCGATCCGCATCTTTTTCACAGACCATGTCCATATGTCCCTGAAGAATCACCGGTTCCGCTTCCTCATAACCTGCGGAAGCCTCTTTGATTATCACTACGTTGTCATTTTCATCCTGATAATGCTCCAATCCGTGTTCTTTTGCAAAATTTACGAGATAATCGCTGATTTGTCCGGTATGGTAAGAACCATGCGGAATTTGGCTGATTTCCTCAAAATAACGGAACACGTTTTGCGGCTTCAGATTTTCTAAAGTACTCATAGCTGCCTCCTTGTTTTAATATATTGTATTATGAAAAAAAATTTTTTGATTTTACCGGCGCTTTTATCCTTTATATTATTTATATTGACGCATCCAACCATCTCTATGGCCGCGGCCGGAAACGGGCTTTTGCTCTGGTATGAGCAAATTCTTCCCGCTCTGCTTCCCCTTGCCATTTTATCAAATCTGATGGTGTATTCCAATTATATGCAAATTGTCACAAAATATTTGCACCCGCTTACAAAACGCCTGGTGCCTACCAGTGAAAACGGATGTTTTGCTTTTCTTGGAGGTATGCTGTTCGGCTTTCCAATGGGCAGCAAAATCAGCTCCGATCTCGTTTTAAGAAAGAAAATCAGCAATCGGGAAGGAGAACTGCTTACCATTTGCTTTAACCAGCTTAGTCCCGTATTTGTCAGCGGCTATCTGCTCACTTCCATACTGAATATGCC
>CATOKN010000227.1 GCA_951800425.1 uncultured Lachnospiraceae bacterium | reverse complement strand
GAAGAAATTGTTGTTCCCGCGGAATTCTCCAGAGGAAATCTGCGGGCGGTGCATGTGGAAGGAATGGATTTATCGGAATATGATTATAATTTCAGAATAAACGGAAAAATAATACAGGATCCGTACGCGAAACGGATTGTAGGAAGAGAGATATGGGCGGATATAGAACGTGACAGAAAGAAGCCGCTTAGATGCAGACATGAAGAGGGACGTTTTCTCTGGAGGGGAGATTGTGGAATTGAAATCCCAAGAAAAGACATGGTGCTTTATAAGCTTCATGTGAGAGGATTTACAAAAGGACTTACAAAGGAAGCTCCGGAATCGGGGACATTTCGCGGGCTGACGAAAAAGCTTTCTTATTTGAAAGCGCTGGGCGTTACATCCGTGGAATTGATGCCGGTTTATGAATTTGAAGAAGTATTGATCAAAGAAAAAGAAGAAGCGCCGGAATATACAAAATGGAAATCCAAAAAGAAAGATAAAATTCAAAAGCCGGAAAAGAAAACAGAGTATAAGCTTAATTATTGGGGATATGGAGCCGGAATGTATTTTGCGCCAAAGGCTTCGTATGCCGCGGGAGATTCTCCCTCCGTAGAATTAAAGGAGTGCGTTTATCAGATGCATAAAAAGGGAATGGAATGCATTCTCGAGATGGATTTTGCGGACGGCATACCCGGCTTGCGAATTTTAGAAGTATTGAAATACTGGGTAAGAGAGTATCATGTAGACGGATTTCATTTGCAGGGAAACCATATTCCAATTCAATTATTGATGGAAGACGCATATCTTGGCAGGACGAAGCTGTTTTATCGGGAAATGTCGGAATATATGGCGACAGAGGAAGAGAAGGAATATCCCAGAGCGTTTTTGGATACGGATGAGTTTTTGTATCCATGCAGAAAGCTTGCATGCGGGATGAATGGCAATATCTGGGAATTTGCAAACCAGATGAAGAAGCAGAATGCGCAGATTGGATATATCAATTATATTGCGGACAATAATGGATTTACGTTAAAGGATTTATTTTCATACAGTCAAAAGCACAATGAGGCAAACGGAGAAAATAATCAGGATGGTCCGGACTGGAATCTTAGCATCAACTGCGGCGTGGAGGGCGAGACGACCAGCAGGAATGTGCAAAAGATTCGTGACCGCCGCATGAAAAACGCCGCTGCGATGTTATTTCTGGCGCAGGGGGTTCCGATGCTGATGGCGGGAGATGAAGACGGCAATTCCCAGCAGGGAAACAACAATGCGTATTGTCAGGACAATGAGATTGGATGGAAAGACTGGAAGCTGCCAAGAGCGTCGAAAGAGTTTTTGCGATATATCAAAAAGCTGATTGCTTTTCGTAAGGAGCATAAAATTATCCGCATGGATCAGCCAATGCAGCTTTTGGATACGAAATCTTACGGTTACCCGGACCTTTCTTATCATGAAGAGGCGGCGTGGATTCCGTTTGGTTTTTTTAACAGAGAAGCGATTGGAATGCTTTATTGCGGTAAATATGCCGGAGAAAAAGAAGACGTTTATCTGGGATTTAATTTTTCCGATCTGCACAGAAGCCTTGCGCTTCCAAAACAAAAAGGGAAAAGAAAGTGGAGTCTTTTGATGGACACGGCGATAAAAAACGCATTTCTGGCAGAACCGGAAGAGCTTTTAGAGCCGCGGTATACGCTGGAGGCGCAGAGCGTATGCATTATTATAGGAAAATAAAAGGCAGGAATAAATATGAAAGCATGGCAGCATTTAAAAACAATTCTGCATCATAAAGGCATGGTGCGCAAAGGATGCTTCCGGGTGGGATTGTACCGGCAGGGAATTATGCATGACTGGTCCAAATATTCTCCGGTGGAATTTCTGGTGGGCTGCAAATATTATCAGGGAACGAGAAGTCCCAATAATGCGGAGCGTTCAGATAAAGGATATTCCTCGGCGTGGCTGCATCATAAGGGGAGAAATAAGCATCATCTGGAGTACTGGATTGATTATGCCGGGGAAAACGGCGAGATGTCGGGAATGCGCATGCCAAAAAAATATGTGGTAGAAATGTTTATAGACAGGATTGCGGCGTCGAAGAATTATCAGAAAGAAAAATATACGGACAAAAGTCCTCTGGAATATTATGAAAAGCATGGAGACGGTCATTATATCATACACAAAGAGACGCAGAGGCTTTTGGAGAAGCTTTTGCGTATGCTTTCCGAAGAAGGAGAAGAGAAAGTATTCCGGTACATTCGCAGGAATGTGCTGAAAAATGAACGCGTATGTACACATAGAAAAACGCGGAAAAATCGGGCTAAAAGAAAGAAGGATTCAAAATGTTAGGCGACAAAAAAATATTATACAGCGGAATGCAGGCCACGGGGACGCTGACGCTTGGAAATTATCTTGGAGCGTTAAAAAACTGGGTGAATTTAAACGAAGAGTATGAATGCATCTACGGCGTGATGGATTTGCATTCTTTAACCGTCCGGCAGGTTCCGGCAGAGTTTCGTAAAAATGCCAGATCTTTATATGCTCTGTATGTGGCGGCGGGTTTGGATCCGGAGAAAAACTGCATCTATTATCAGTCGCATGTGTCCGGCCATGCGGAACTGGGCTGGATTTTGGGATGTTTTACTTATATGGGAGAATTGAACCGCATGACGCAGTTTAAAGATAAGTCTTCGAAGCATGCGGATAACATCAACGCCGGGCTTTATACGTATCCGGTATTGATGGCGGCGGATATTTTGCTGTACCAGGCCGACGTGGTTCCGGTCGGGCAGGATCAAAAGCAGCACCTTGAGATTACAAGAGATATTGCTCAGAGATTTAACGCCGTCTATGGAGACGTGTTTACGATTCCGGAAGGGTATATTTCAAGAGCGGGAGCAAAAATTATGAGCCTTCAGGATCCGCAGAAAAAAATGTCGAAATCCGATGAAAACGTAAATGCCACCATTCTTCTCTTGGATGAAAAGGACGCCATTATCCGTAAATTCAAGCGTGCGGTGACGGATTCGGATTCCGTGGTGCGTTATGGGGAAGATAAGCCCGGCATCAGCAATTTGATGGATATTTACAGCTGTGTGACGGGAAAGGATTACGCGGCAATTGAAAAAGAGTTTGACCAAAAAGGCTACGGCGAGTTTAAGATGGCCGTAGGAGAAGCCGTTGCAGATGAATTGTCGCCGCTGCAGGAGAGGTATCGTTCTCTGATGGCGGATAAAACATATATTGATTCCATGATTCGGAAAAATGATGAAAAAGCTTCGCATTATGCATGGAAGACGCTGCGAAAGGTACAAAAAAAGGTAGGACTGACAGAGAGAATAAAATAAACCATGCACCTCAAAAGGTGGAAAGGCACGAACAACATGGCCTTTTCATAGGATAGATCAAGTAAGTTTTTGAGGTGTTCTCTTGAAAACTTTTTTATCCCCTCTCAACGCAACGGAAGAAAAGGAATATTTAAGACGCCAGAAAGAGGGAGACCAAGAGGCAAAAAAAGTGCTGGTAGAACGAAATATGCGCCTGGTAGCCCATATTTCCAAAAAATACCAGAATTCAGAAGAGGAAATGGAAGATTTAATTTCCATTGGAACGATTGGACTAATCAAAGCGGTATCTACATTTCAGGAGGATCACGGCAGCAAGCTGGCCACTTATGCGGCAAGATGTATTGAAAATGAACTGCTGATGCATTTTCGTTCGAAAAAGAAGTGTTCTAAAGAAGTCTCTTTGTATGAGCCAATCGGTACGGATAAGGAAGGGAACCAGATTCAGCTGATGGACGTCGTGGAAGTTGACGAAAAAGACGTTGTAGAGCAATTGGAATTGAAACGTCAGATTATACGGCTTTATGAACTGATTCCGGACGTACTCAACGAAAGAGAAAAGGAGATACTCCGTTTGAGG
>CATOKN010000226.1 GCA_951800425.1 uncultured Lachnospiraceae bacterium | reverse complement strand
CCGCCGGACAATGTCGTATTCAAATAATATACCCCGCCGTAATCTTGCCTGGATAAATATACGGCGGCGTCATCCACATGTTCAATTTCTTTGATTTGCCCAAGCATATCCGCATTAATTACCGGAACGCCCTGAGGCGCGCCTTCATATCCCATTTCATAGGTCCAATCGCCCTGATAAAGTGCGATCTCCACAGTATTATCCCCGGAACCGATTAAATTTTCTTTGATCTGTTCGTTTGTCCCTTTAATTGTAGAAACAATTGCAATAATTGCGGCAATTCCAATAATTATTCCAAGCATGGTCAAAAAAGAACGCATTTTATGGGACCAGATTCCTTTAAATGATAACCGAATATTTTCTAACATAAATGTCCTCTCTTATACTATTCTTTCGGTTCAACGGCTTTTACCCCTTCTTTTGCAGTTTTTCCATAGGGAAACGCAATGCGATCCTGTTCGCTTAAGCCCGATTTTATTTCAATCGTGGATCCGTACAATACTCTTCCCGTTTTGACATACTGCTTTACCAGGCGATCGTCTTTTCCAACCTTTAATACATAAGACTTGCCGTCTTCTTCTGTTACATAGGCCTTTTCAATATACAAAGAATCCTGCTGCTCCTGCATATCTACAGGCGTAATAGATATTTCCAGATCGTCTCCGTTGGAAAGGCCTTCCGGCTCTTCAATATATGCCAAAAATGTATAGTAAGAAGAATTCGGGTTTCCTTCTCCATAAAAACCCCATCTGTTAGAAACCGGATATTCTGAAATTTCCGTAATAACAGCCGTATACATCTGTCCCGTACTCCAGGAATTTGCGGAAATCTCCTGCCCAACTTCAATCTGATCCAAAGACATCTCGCTAACGGTACATTTGACGTATAACCCTTCTGTTCCTGAAATCTCCATAAAAGCAGACCCGTCTATTGGAGGATTTTCCGGATCTCCGACTGTTTTCACTACGCCGTTGATTGTCGCTAAAACAGTCGCTTCTTCTTTCTTCCTGTTCAGGCTTTCCATTTCCAGCTGTTCGCTCTTTCTCTTAATCTCCAGCTCTTTTAATTCGCTTTCCTTTTCTGAGATCTCTTTTCTCAGCTCGTCTGCCGTATATGTTTCTTCGGTTGATTCCGATTCGCTCGTCTTCTCTTTTTCTTTCTTTGTTTCTGTTTCTTTTGGCGTCTCCTCTTCCAGTACGACTTCGTCTTCCATTTGTTCCTGCGTTTCCACGAGCCATTTTGTATCGGCTCCCACCATAGAGCGTTCCATGCCGTTTACTGTCCAGCAGGATAACAACGTGCCTTCCTGATTGCTGTTGCCGCTCCAGATTTCAAACGCCGCCACCTGTTCTTTCTGCACTAACTGGTTCAAATAGGATCCAAGCACGTAGCACTCCTGCGTGCATAAAAACCGGTACGGCTGCTCAACCGTTCCTTTTCCTTCATAAGGCTTTGCTGTCTTATCAATATAATTATAGGCATTCCCGTCTTTTTTCTGAACCTTCACTGTCACGACGCCGATTTCTTTCTTCTTTTGCGTAGTATTGGTGTTCGTCTGCGTTGTCGTATTTTTGGACGGAGATCCAGGAGTAACAGCCGCCGTCGGCTTAATCTTCTTTAATCTTGCAATATCCCGTTCTGCCAGCGTAATATTATTTTCAATCCCCTGAAGCTCCAGCTTTTTCATTTCCATCTCAAGTTCGATTTCTTCCGTATTGTATACCAAAAGCGGATCTCCAATTTTGACCTCCGCTCCCTCTTCCACTTTCACTTCGGCTACCGTTTTATCTTCCAGAAGAACGGACTGCGTCTGATTATTGGAAACAATTCCCGAACTCGTCATAGAATCGCCCCACCAGCCGCCGGAATTGATATTGGCGACCAAAACTGCTTCTACCTCCCAGTTTTCTTTCTGATATTTCTGGTATGCGTAAACTCCACCTGACGCCGCCCCGGCAAGAATAAGAACTACCACCAGCAAAATAATGATTTTTTTCATTTTTTTCATGGAAGCGCCTCCTTTTTCAGTCCCTCGGAAATCTCGCCGTCTATAATATTGTAAACCCGCTTTGCATGATCTGCAATATTCTTGTCATGCGTAATCATCACAATCGTAACTCCCTCGTCATTGAGCCGTTCAAACAAATTCATAATCTGCGCCCCTGATTTAGAATCAAGCGCTCCCGTAGGCTCGTCAGCCAGAAGAATTTTGGGATTATTTACCATGGCTCTGGCAATCGCCACGCGCTGTTTCTGTCCGCCGGAAAGCTGCGTCGGCATAAATGCCGCCCGCTCCTCAAGGCCCACCCTTGCCAGCGCCTTAACTGCGCGCTCTCTGCGCTCTTTTTTCTTAATACCGGCATAGCTTAATGGCAGAGCCACGTTTTCCATCGCGGATTCTCTTGGCATTAGATGAAAGCTCTGAAATACAAATCCAATGCTGTTTAAACGCAGATTGGAAAGCTCCTTGTCTTTTAACGCCGACACATCTGTGCCTCCCAGATAAAATTCACCGGAAGTGGGCCGGTCCAGACAACCGATAATATTCATAAGCGTCGTCTTTCCGGAACCGGAAGGCCCCATAATCGCGACATACTCTCCCTCTTCCACCTGTAAAGTTACATCTTTTAATACAGGAACTTTCAGCTTATCCGAATTATAGTCCTTAAAGATATGTTTTAATTCCAATATCATTGAATTCCCTCCATCCTTAGGAAATCATCCAGATCCAGGGTCTTCTTTCCGTTCGTATCGGTCAGTTCATTATCTGCTCCATCTGCCGGATCGCTGTCATTGTCGTCATATTCGTCTCCGCTGCCGTCATCTGAATATTCGTCATCCGAATATTCTCCTTCAAAATCCTCGTCATAGAACTCCGTGCCATACATTTCTCCATCATACAGTCCATTGTTTTACGTATCGAACCACAAGTCCTCTGTTCCGCTTTCCTCATTGTATAAATCAGAAGAATAATCCACCTCTTCCATATCTGTAACTGTCCGGACTCCCTCATACAGCCCTTCCATCGGCCAGGCAATCAAATCATCCTCAGTTAATCCGGATAAAATTTCATATTTATCCAGCACTTCATCATATTCTCCCAATTCAACGGGGCGCTTCTCCAGCTTTCCGTTTCCGTCGTCAGCCCAGACGTAAGCCGAAGACGCGCCTCCTTCTCCCGGCGTTTCCGTGCCTGCCATCATGGATTCTTCATCGTCATAAAAAGAATTTGCCAGCGTATTCATATCGCCTTCCGGCACAGACATTAAGGCATCCCTTTCATATTCCATAGCCATTTCCGTACCCTCTTCAAATTCCACAGGCATTTCCGTATCGGACCAGCCTCCGGGAACCTCCAGATTATTGTCCATGCTTCCCGCCGCGTTTTCTTCCTGTCCTTCGAATACAATATACCCGCTAAAAAGCCAGATTCCTTCTTTTTCTTCCATCTGGCCATTGTCTGGCTCTATAAAGACATGCTGTCCAAGCATAAGGCCTTCCGCGTCCGCCATAGCAACATAAAATGCATAATTGCTGGACGAATTTCCGGAACCGTCTCCAGAATCCATCATATAATCCTCATTGGCTGACTTTTCCGGCCCCTCGTCCGTATCCAGTTTGTCAATCGTCCCTTCCCAGGTAATTGTCTCATCTACTCTGGAACGCACGATAACGTCCGTTCCGGTTGAAATCATGCCTACGTTCTGCTCGTTTACCGTTCCTTTGATCCGGTACTCTCCGGTTGAAAGAATCGTCATAAACGCAGAAGATTCCTCATCCTGCGTCTGTCCGTCATTGATTGACTTTATCACGCCCGACGCCGTGCTTAACACCTGAGAATTATCCACTTTTTTCTGAATTTTATCTATTTCGAGCTGCTTGCTTGATTTCGTAAATTCCGCCTGCTTAATCT
>CATOKN010000225.1 GCA_951800425.1 uncultured Lachnospiraceae bacterium | reverse complement strand
GTGTTACGTACTTGGGATACTCTGTTTTTGAGGACTGCAGCAGCTTGACAAACATCAGCATTCCGAATAGTGTAACTTATATGTATAATTCGGTTTTTTGTGGATGCAGCAGCCTGGTCAGTGTCGATTGGCCAACAAGCTTGGAGGAGATAAGCGCGTTCACCTTTTCTGGCTGCAGCAGTCTGACAAGTGTCCATATCCCAGATGGCGTAACGCAGATAATGGGTTGCGCCTTTTCCGATTGCAGCAGCTTGACAGGTATCAACATTCCAGATAGTGTTACGTATTTGGGAGACGCTGCTTTTTCCGGTTGCAGCAGCTTGACAAATATCAGCATTCCGGCTGGCGTAACGAGAATAGAAAGACGGACTTTTAATGGCTGCAGCAGTCTGACAAGTATCAACATTCCAGATAGTGTTACGTATTTGGGAGACGCTGCTTTTTCCGGTTGCAGCAGCCTGAAAGACGTATATTACGCCGGAAGCCAGGAGCAGTGGAGCAAAATAGAGATTGATGATCTTAAAAACGAAAGTCTGTTTTCAGCAACCATTCATTACAATTCATCCGGTCCAGATGCGGGGATTGTTACAAAATCCGCGCAGTCTGTTACGGCATCGGACATCACCAAAACCTACGGTGCGAAAGCGTTTTCCCTCGGCGCAAAAGCCAGCGGCGGCACGGCGCTTTCCTATTCGGTGTCTGACCCGAAGGTGGCCGCAGTGGACGCGAACGGAAATGTGACAATCAAAGGCTGCGGCATTACAGACATCACAATTACGGCTGCGGAGACAAGCGCATATGAAAAGGCGCAGAAGATCATCAGGCTGACGGTAAAGCCGAAAACGATGAAAGTTTCGTCCGTAAAATCCCAAAAGAAGAAAACTGCCACAGTGAAATGGAAAAAGGACAAGTCTGCCACCGGCTATATGATTGAATGTGCGACGGATAAAAAGTTTAAGAAGAACAAAGTTACAGTGACAGTCAGCAAATACAAAACAGTATCCAGGACCGTGAAGAAATTAAAAGCCGGAAAGAAATACTACGTCCGGATCTGCGCCTATGCAAAATCAGGCGGTACAAAGGTGCAGGGAAACTGGAGCAAATCGAAGACAGTGAAAGTGAAAAGTTAAGGCAGGGAACATATGAATTGTGAAACATGTAAAACAAGAGAATGTGAATATGCAGAATTGGAAAAATTTTTGCAGTATATTTCAGAAGCTTACGGAAAGAATTTTGAAATATGTGAATGTCCGGATAAGAACAATGCCGATTATACATGCGATTTGGTGGTAATGGATCATGCCTCACAGGAAAAAATATACATAGAGATCAAAGAAGTAAAGTTTGGGTTTGAGGGAAAACATTCTTTTCATGAAGCGATAGCGCAAAATAACGGAAAAATGAGATACTTCGAATGCATTTCTTCTGTTTTAGCGCAGATAGAAGATGAAAAGATGGATCAGCTGAATGATTTTACCATTCATATTCCAAAAGGGCATATGAGTTCTAAGGAGTGGGAGGAATATTTCAGGCAGATGAAAGACTTTATAAACAGGACAAGTTTTCAGGAAGATGTGTATGAATTTGTATACCAAAGAAAAAATGGTCCCATTACATTTCTGTTTGAGCGGAAGTCAGAGGAAACAAGAAATAAATTTGGTGACAACCTTGTTTTTGCAATCGAAACCGAAGAGGCAAATACGATAAAGGATTATTTCGACAGACTGGCGGATATGGATACATTAGAACAATTGCTTCGCCAGAATGCCCAAAATACAGGCATGAAAAAATTCCCCCAGACAAAAGACAGAAAGATTTTACTGAACATACTTAAGCTGCCGGAAGGAAACGATGTTTTTTTTGAAAGAATTGCAGAGCATATGTTTGAGCAGCTCGCAGAGCGGACAAGACAATTTGTGTCTGCTGCGGATGAAATCTATTTATTATATTTCAGTGAAAATTTCATCAAAACAACGTATGAAAACGACAGCGTGACGGCAAAGCCGTTAGGAAAAGCATTATTTATCATTCCTCTGACGGATGGGCTGATACAAGATGGAATTGTATATTATAATATCTGAAATTGAAAGGAGAACAAGCTTTGAAAAGAATAAGCAAAAGAAAGTTCCATAGATTTTGTGCTGTTATGATTATAGCTTTGGCAGCCTTAGTTTTTTTACCAAAAGCAAAAACAGATGTCCGCGCCGCGTCATCGCCTCCGATACAGGTCGAGCAGGGGCAGGAATTTTATGTAGGTGATTATATTACGATGTGGAAAGGGGACATCAACGTAACCGCTTCCATGGTAAATGCATCTTATACATCCGATAATCCGTCTGTAGCGTCTGTAGACAATAACGGATATTTTACCGCAAAAGAAACAGGAATCACTACACTGACTGTGAAGTATAAAAAGCAGAAAGAAACAGAAAAAATTGAGGTTGTTCCGGCAGGCACATTTGCGGTATCAGATGCAGATACCAATTTAAAAAAACGCGCAGAGGAGCTTGCAAATCAGATTCCGTCTTCCATTTCGATAAAAAACGGATTTCAACTGAATCAATTGAAATGTAATTATGAAAAAGCTAATTCCGGCAGTATTTCATACATATCCAATGACGGATTTCTACAAAAAAAGAACACTTCTAAAGGCGCACTGACCAAATATATACGGACAGAAAAACTGGTCGTTCCACAGGCAGGCCGTTATAATACTTTAGACCTTATGTTAGATGAGTTTTGTGGTAAAAACTGGCCTCCGCAAATCAAATCCGTTGTATCGGCGACAAACGTAAAAATTACTGCAAAACTGAAAAAGAAATTCACTGAGAAACATTTTCTGGCAATGTATATCTCAGGATTGGACGGAAACGATAAACTGAAAAAAAAGTCAAAAAAAGCATATAACAGCATACATATTTTTGACCTTAATGTCCCTAAGATGTATGACTATGGAAGAAATTATAAAAGATATTATGGTATCATTACCTATAAAAAAGGCAGTAATATAATAACAATCCAGCCATATACGGACACAAGCAAATCACTTATGTATGTAAAAAAGGGGAAAAAGACGAAATTAATAAAAGGACATACGTATCGACTGACGGATTACGCCGGAGATTCCAGCAAAGGCAAAACGTTTACGTTAAAGTAAAGATTTCTATAAAAACAGGGAAATCCAAAAGGATTTCCCTGTTTTTATACGCTGGCATTAGCAGAAGCTGTTGCCGCATCCGCCGCAGCAGAGCAGTAATAAGATGATCCAGATACAGCTGTTGCCGCCTTCACATCCGCCGCCGCAATTGCCGCCGCCGAAGAAACCGCCGCCGTTGCCGTTGCACAGGCAAAGCAAAACGATAAGCCAGAGAATAGAACCGCATCCTCCATCATTTCCGCATCCACAGTTTGTTGCTGCTAAATCACTCATTTGAAAACCTCCATTTATTGATTGATTACACTTCATCATATGTAGAGGGCTTGTAAGTGTTTCCGGTGGACAAAATGAAAATATAGAAAATTTTCTTGACAGCAAAAGAATGATTGGTATTATAAAATAAGGGAAATGAATATTTGGAGGAGAAAAAAATGGATAAAATTCAAATGACAACGCCGCTTGTGGAAATGGACGGAGATGAAATGACGAGGATTTTATGGTCGATGATCAAAGACGAACTCCTGCTTCCGTTTGTGGATTTAAAGACGGAATATTATGATCTGGGACTGGAGTACAGAAACGAAACAAACGACCAGGTAACGGCAGATTCCGCAAACGCCACAAAAAAATACGGCGTAGCCGTAAAATGTGCGACGATTACGCCAAATGCGGCCAGAATGGATGAATATCATTTAAAAGAAATGTGGAAAAGTCCAAACGGAACGATTCGTGCGATGCTGGATGGAACGGTTTTTCGCGCGCCGATTATTGTAAAG
>CATOKN010000224.1 GCA_951800425.1 uncultured Lachnospiraceae bacterium | reverse complement strand
CTTCTTTTCAAAATAATGGCCCATGATATTATTCGTCGTTTCTACAAAAGAGTTTTCCTGAGACGCAATCTGCCCTTCGTATCCATGACCAAACTCATGCAGGGCAAGCCAGCTTCTCGTCAGATAGTCTCCCAGGCTGTCGCTGTTTGAAGCGCTGTGATCCGATGAATAATACGCCGCTCCAACCCCGTTTACATTGGCCTTTATAAAAAATTTTGAGCGAATGTTCTGGTTATAGGTCTGCTCCGCATAAAAATCCAGTCCGGCAAACGCGTCGTACTGCTTTACAAAATCCATGTACCACTCCAGCATTTCGTCAATCGACTGAAAACGGTACTCGGGCGTATTGGTATAAGATGAGTTTACAATATGGTCTTTGTCTTTTTCCGGAACAAGAAACGTCGCGGCAGAACATTCCAGAATCGCAAATGGCGCCTCCGACGCAGACCACCGCTCAAAAAACGCGTCTTCGTCATCCCCATAACGATAATATGGAATCTCCCTCATCTCTTCGGTCCATTTGAATTCAATTACAGGCTGTATCGGATTTTTTTTCGGCGTTTTAATAAACGGCACGCTTACAGCGCCGTGCGTTTCTGACAAAGTCACCCATTCCCCATCCGACGGAATGGAATCTTTGCTCTCCGTTTCCTGATCCGCATTATAAAAGCCTATTTCCAGATTCTCTCCAAATTCTTCATGATTTACCAGACGAATCTGCAGCTTCGCATCTTCCGGAAGCCAAAGTCCAAGATTCTGCCTGTCATGATAATAACCGCGGTTAAATCCTATATCTGTCAAATGAGAAGCGTCCCCAAGTGTATACAGCTTCCTCTGCACAAGCTTTTCCTCTGTATTTCCCCGTTCCAGCACCTGTACCACCGTCTGAAGCGTAGATGTATTTCCATCCGCGTCCGTTACAGAATATACAACCGGATAATCGCCCGGCTTTGACGTATCCACTTCTCCGGTTATTTTCATTTCTTTCGTCAAATCTCCATCTTCCAAATCATCCGCAAATATTCTGACTCTGCAAATGTCATCGTTCCAGACGTCTCCCTCATAAATCCATGTCCTGGTAAATCCTGACAACGATGGCTTTCGATACGTTTCCGTCTGTTGGCCGTCCGTTCCCGCCGCAAGCACGGAACTTCCAAAAATGCAGATTGAAGATGCTGCACAAAGTGCCGCCGCAAAAAATTTTTTTGTAAAAAACTTCATTTCTACCTCCATTTTTTATAAAAAGTTTATTCGCTCTCTAATTCAGATTTTGACAAAGATGAGTGGGCAAGTCCCAATACGATAAATAAAATTGGAATGGCAAATATTGTATAACTGTTGACCAGGCCCTGCAGTAAAAATCCCGCCAGAGACATAACTGCCATAATCTGCAATTTCTGATTTTTTTTCTTTCGGACAGACGCCCTGATTGTTGAAAAAATACTGCCGAAAAATCCAATTGCCCCAACAACTCCCGTAGTCATAAGCACCCAGAGGAAATCATTATGCGGATCATAAAAAACGCTGTTAAACTTCTCAATCATATCCGCTCCATACAACGGATAAATGATATTGTAAAAATTAGCCAGGCCGCAGCCAAACAGTTTTCCGACAAACGACTGCTGCAAAAACAATTCGACGCTTCTGATCCAGACATCGCCTCTGCAGCTGAACGTGTCGTCGTTCAAAATCAGCCTGGAAAGAATCGTCCGGGAAGCGGCGTCTTTCCAAAGCACATTTAACGCCACTAAAAACAGAGCCGAAACGGCTATTATGACCAGGAATGCTATCCCATATAACTTTTGCAGCTTTCGCACTTTCTCGTCGCTTAATTTTCCCGCCGCTTTCTTTAACCAGAACAACACGGCAAAAACTGCAATTTCAAAAACAATTACTTCCGGCTTTAACAGAAATGCATTCAATCCATCAAACGCAAACATAGGAACTTTTACAACTGACCTTAAAAAATACACCGTTACATTCGCCGCTATAAAAATCTGAAGCGCCATAAAATAGCGCGACAGCCAATTTGAATGTTCCAACGCAAAATAAAGCAAAAGGACAAAAGAAAAAATCGTCAAAATTACAGAACTCTGCGTTCTCAGGCAAATAATATTCATAAAGCTGATATACAGGTATATCACAAGCGTCCGCTTTGTAAAAAGCTTCTGAACCATCAAAAACAACGCCATTGCCGCCGGCAAAATCAGGCTGATATAGGAAACATTATAATCAATATTCCCAAGAGGACTGACAAAAATAGGCGTCTGCGCTTCTATAATTCCTTCCTGCATTTTTAAAATATCCGTACGGCACGTAATTAAAATACCGCTGATATTAATCAATGTACTGGCCAGCAAATTCGCCCATAAAATGAATTTGTCAAATTTGGCATACATTTTTACGGCATAATAGACCAGCACGCATAGCAGCATCACAGTGGCTCCCGTCCGAATACTGGAATCCCCGAAAAAAGCTTTCGTCCTGTCCGGCGCCAGAAGCGTGGAAATCAAAATTGCGCCGGCAAAAACCGCCATAAGCACATCGCTGGCATCCACCTTTATTTTTCGATGCTCCCGAAACGCGACGGCCGCCCGGATAAGAAAAAAAATCGCCATCAAACATCCATATACCGTAGTAACAATGATAAAAAACCCGCTTTTTACAGCCTGAAGCCCTATTAACGTCCCTGGATAATAAATCGGAAAAACTCCCATCATCAACGCAAGGTAGATGTATGTGAGTCCGCCTCCCAATAAATCATAAACACTTATCGTTTCTTGCTTTTTTGCTTTTTTGCCCATCTTTTCCCCTTATCTGTCTTTCCTGACATAGACATAAAAACTCAGGAAAGCGTATACAATATGCAGTATAAATCTCTTTCAATTTTACCATCAAAATTTGAAAATTCAAGGTCTTTTCTTTTTTTCATTCATTCTGTAGCTTTTTAGAATATTTCTTTCAAATTTTTTGTCACTCTTTTCCATCCTATTCTACGGTCAGAACGCCAAAAAGTCCATTGCATTTTACAATACCCCGCTATATAATTGTTTTGATTCCAATGATTTCATTTGTGAAAATGATTTCTTCTGAAAGAAAGGACGTCCTATGAAACAAAAAGAACAAAAGAAACGAAAATTTGCGCTGTTGCTTCTGTCTGCGACGCTGACTGTATGCGGCTGCTCCAAACCAGTCTCCGTACAGGAAACTGAAACCGAAACGACCGCCCCCGCTGACGACATGGCAAAAACGCGGGAAGACGGCATTGCGAATAACAGAGAAAACCCGCTTCCCGCACAGCCAGACGCCACTGCGGCAAGCCCCCTTACTGCTGACAAAGAGCCGGAGCTTTTGCCTGAAACAACAGACGACCCGGACAGCGTCCCCGTAACAGAAATCATCACAACGGAACCTGTCAACGTCCGAATTGCTCCGGACCTTTCCGCAAACGTCTATAAAGTCGCCGGCCGACGGGAGACATTCCACCGGGTAACAGAAGCGGACGGCTGGACCAAAGTCCTGATTGACCGGACCTTTTATTATATAAAAAGCGAATATGTAAAAGACAAGCCCGCCCCAGGCGAGCATACTGGATACCTTGTCGCCATTGACGCGGGTCACCAGGCGAAAGGAAACAGCGAAACGGAACCGATAGGCCCCGGCGCTTCCGAAGTGAAAGCAAAAGTTGCAAGCGGCACAAAAGGCGTATCAACCCAAATGGCAGAATATGAACTGACGTTACAGGTTTCACTGAAATTGAGAGACGAGCTGGAGGCAAGAGGATATGAAGTCCTAATGATACGCGAAAGCAACGACGTCAACATCAGCAACGCAGAGCGGGCTGAAATTGCAAACCAGGCAGGAGCGGACGCTTTTATCCGCATTCATGCAAACGGTTCTGAAAACAGCGGCACAAACGGCGCAATGACCATTTGCCAGAC
>CATOKN010000223.1 GCA_951800425.1 uncultured Lachnospiraceae bacterium | reverse complement strand
CTCTTTCCGTTTTTTTTGATTCCTCCGGGTTTCTTTTGTAACAAATATGATTGTCTACCCCGGCCCAAAAATCCATGGCGATGGTACGGATTTGAAGTTCAATACGCTGCAGTATGGTATCTTCCTGAAAGGAGAGCGGTATGTCCAGAATCAGGTGAAGGCTTTGATAGCCGCTTTTTTTGGGATTTTTAATATAATCCTTTTCTTTAATTAACCGGAAGTCTTTTTGCCTTTTTACCATGGAGGCTATTTTGTACACATCGTCGCTATAGAGGCATACGACTCTGATTCCCACAATGTCGTTTAGCTTTTCTCTGGCGTTTTCGAACGTGATCTGACAGCCCTTTTTCGTTAGCTTTCTGGCAATGCTGTCCGGTTTTTTCAGGCGATGTTCGATTTTTTGAATAATTTTTCGGTTATATCGTCGGGATAGCTTTAAATCGATTAGTTGCAGACGGTATTTTACTTTTGATACGGTCCGGTTTTTTTGAAGCAGAAATTCCGGATCGGTTAACTTATGTCTCAGCTTTTCTATAGGAATTCGATTCTTTCTGGTTTGGCAGTTCTGGTTTAACATATATTTCAAAATAGTCACTCCATTTGTATGTGTTCCGTTATATTGATATTTGATAAGCCGCAAATGGGAAATTTGCGCTCAATAATATATTTATGCAGAAAATTTGAAAAAATGCATAAAAGTTGCGCATGTGGACCACTTGTTTTTCCTGTTTTTGAAAAATGGAAAAAAATCTGAGTTGACAGATGTCTTGTCAGCTTTATCAGAGTGTGTTATAATGCCCAAAACAAGCAGCGCAGGAACCAGAGAGGCAGAAAGGCGCGCGGCATTTGACCTGATGTTCTGCCGGGAGGATAATATGAATAGAAGCGAGAAGATTTGCAGATGGAAACAGGAAAAGGACGTCGTTTTGTTAGCGCATTATTATGTGGATAAAGCCGTACAGGAAGTTGCGGATTTTGTAGGAGATTCTTATGCCCTGGCAAAAACGGCGGTAAGCGTAAGTCAGAAAAACATTCTTTTTGCCGGGGTGTCTTTTATGGGAGAAAGCGCAAAGCTTTTGAATCCGGATAAGCATGTGTACATGGTGGACGGAACGGCGGGCTGTCCGATGGCGGATATGGTGGACGCGGAGCAGGTTCGCAGGATGCGCGAAAAGTATCCGCAGGCAGCGGTTGTCTGTTATGTCAATTCCTCTGCAAAAGTAAAAGCAGAGTCGGACGTCTGCGTGACGTCGTCGAATGCGGTGCGGGTCGTTGGAAAGCTTCATCAGAAGCAGATTTATTTTATACCGGACAGCCATCTGGGACATTTTGTGGCAAAAGAGCTTCCGGATAAAGAATTTCTCTTTCATGACGGCTACTGTCCCACGCATCAGAGTATTGACCGAACTTCTCTTCTGCGTGCAAAAGAAGAGCATCCTGACGCGCTGACGCTTGCCCATCCGGAATGTTCGAAAGAGATTCTGGAATTGTCGGATTTTGTCGGAAGCACGGCTGATATTATACGTTTTGCAGGAGAAAAGGGAATTGGGGAGTACATAATTGCAACGGAAACAGGCGTGTTTCACCCATTGCAAAAGGAAAATCCTGACAGCAGGTTTTATCCGGTTATCCATTGCCAGGTCTGCCCGGATATGCAGAAATCGACGTTAGAAAAGATTGAGCATATGCTTAAGGATCTGGAAAAGCAGCCGGAGCTTTTGCTGGACGGCAGTATTATGGAACGGGCAAGGCTTCCGTTAGAACAGATGCTTTTGCTGGCGCAATAGCGGATGATATGGAGGCAGGATGAAAACAGACATATTAGTGGTAGGCTCCGGATGCGCCGGGCTGTATTGCGCCATGCATCTTCCCACGAACAGGGAGATTCTGATAATTACCAAGGATAAGGAAGACTGCAGCGATTCTTTTCTCGCACAGGGCGGCATATGCATGTTAAAAGACGAGTCGGATTATGACAGTTATTTTAACGACACGATGCGGGCGGGGCATTTTGAAAACAATCCGGAATCGGTGGAAATTATGATTCGTTCCTCAAAAGACGTGGTAGAAGATTTGATCGGATATGGCGTTGATTTTCAGAGGGAATCCGACGGCAGTCTCTGTTTTACCAGAGAGGGCGGCCATTCGGATAAGCGGATTTTGTTCCATGAGGACATTACCGGAAAAGAAATTACAGGAAAGCTGCTGGCTGAGGCCAAAAGGCATTCCAATATCAAAATAGCGGAATATTGCACCATGCTGGATATTATTTCAGAGGAAAACGTCTGTCAGGGTGCAATTGTGAAAAACAAAGAGGGTGAAATTTTTCCCATTTACGCGGAAGTAACCGTACTTGCATGCGGAGGAATCGGCGGTTTGTACCGCCATACGACCAATTACAGGCATTTGACCGGAGACGGCGTTGCCGTCGCCCTGCGTCATGGCATTTCGCTTGAGCATATCAATTATGTTCAGATTCATCCTACGACGCTTTATACGGAGCATACGGAGGAGAAAAGCTTTTTGATTTCCGAATCTGTCCGGGGAGAGGGAGCCGTACTTTATAATGCAAAAAAAGAACGGTTTGTTGACGAGCTGCTTCCCAGGGATGTGCTGACGAAAAAAATTTATGAGCAGATGGAGAACGACGGGGCGCCTTTTGTCTGGCTTTCTATGGAGCATATTCCAAGAGAAGAGATTATGAGTCATTTTCCAAATATCGTAAGGCATTGCAGGAAACATGGCTACGACGTACTTCAGGAGTGCATTCCCGTCGTTCCCGCGCAGCACTATTTTATGGGCGGCATTAAGGTAGATATGCATTCTAAAACTTCCATGGAACGCTTGTATGCGGTTGGGGAAACGGCCTGTAACGGCGTGCATGGGAAAAACAGGCTGGCGAGCAATTCCCTTTTGGAAAGTCTGGTATTTGCCAGGCGGGCGGCAGATAAGATTTCGGAAAAGCCGTTCGGCGCAAACAATGCGCCCCGGAAAGAGCTGGGAGCAGAGCTGAACGCTTACCAAAACGGAGAAGCTTTGGCGCAGCAATATAAAAAAGACATATTAGACGAGATAGAGAGGTTGAATAAATTATGTATGATCCAATCACAATGAAATTAAATGCAGATCCGCTTATTTTAAGCGCGTTAAAAGAAGACATTACAAGCGAAGATGTGACGACGAATTCCGTTATGCCCAAAGCGTGCCTTGGAGAAGCGGATTTAATCTGTAAGGAAGAGGGCATTGTCTGCGGCCTGGATGTATTTGCCAGGGTATTTGAGCTGTTGGATGAAGAAGCGGAAATTACTTTTTTTGTGAAAGATGGAGACCCGGTTGCAAATGGAGAAAAAATGGCAAAGCTGCGCGGCGACATCCGCGTGCTGCTGACGGGCGAGCGTACGGCCCTCAACTATTTGCAGAGGATGAGCGGAATCGCAACGTATACGCATTCTGTTGCGAAGCTTTTAGACGGTACGGGCATCCGGCTTTTAGATACCAGAAAAACAAGCCCGAATAACCGGATTTTTGAGAAATATGCGGTCCGTGTGGGAGGAGGCAATAACCACAGGTATAATTTAAGCGACGGCGTACTGTTAAAAGATAATCACATCGGAGCCGCGGGCGGCGTGACGGCGGCTGTTTTGATGGCGAAGTCATACGCTCCGTTTGTCCGGAAGATTGAAGTGGAGGTGGAAACGCTTGCCATGGTGCAGGAGGCCATAGAAGCGGGCGCGGATATTATTATGCTGGATAACATGGCGCCGGACGTTATGAAAGAAGCCATTCAAATCATAGATCACAGAGCGGAGATTGAAATATCCGGCAATGTAACGAAAGAAAATATTGAAAAATTGAAAGGACTTGGCGTAGACTATATTTCCAGCGGCGCATTGACGCATTCGGCGCCGATACTGGATATATCCTTAAGGAATCTTCATCCCATTAAATAGAAAGAGGGAATTGTATGAGCGGAGAGAAAAGAAGGGAGAAAATGCTTGAAATTCTGCGCGCCGC
>CATOKN010000222.1 GCA_951800425.1 uncultured Lachnospiraceae bacterium | reverse complement strand
GGCCATGGATGAAGCAGAAACAAAATCGAGAAGATAAAGAAATCAAAGATTTTGTATGCCGGATACATGAATTCCAGCTAAAGCAAATACCGCCGCAGAAAATTCTGGAGAAAAAATACCACCTGTCGGATACTTTTTTCTATAAGATGGAAACGCTCATACGGCAGCAACAACAGAAAGCAAAAGTAAGAAAAATACGCAGGGGAATTGTTGCGGCGGCAGCCGTATTTTTACTTTTGTTTACACTATCAAACCCACAGTATATCGCAGACGCGGCAGACATGGCCATTCAATGGTTTTCTGATCATATGTCGTTCCAGATTAAAACGGATACAAAAGTGAACCGGATACCAAAATATGAAATGCGGTATATACCGGACGGATATGAGCTTGTGACAGATGAATACGATGAAAGCGGAGGTTTTGCGGCTTATGTAAACCAAGCGGATGCTTATATATACTTTATCTATACGATTATAGACGCGGGTATGAATGCAGATAATGAAAATAAAGAATTGTCCGTGCTAAAAGGAGATAACGGAGAAACAATATATTATCTGGAAGCAGCGGATGAAGAGGAATACAGCTCTATCACCTGGGTAAGTCAGGATGAAACGACAAAATTCCATATCAGCGGATACATGTCTAAGGAGGAGTTGTTAGCTATTCAGAAAGAAATTCGGATTGTAAAAGAAAAAAATTAATTTTTTTCAAAAATCTGGTAGAGAAATGGAGCGTCCCTGCGTTTATATAGTAGAAACAATTTTTTCATGCCTGTCTGCGCTGTCACGCTCAGGAACTGTATCTAATTCTAACGGAAATGGAAAAGGAGGTTTAGTATGAAACAAAGAAATCTGTATATTTTAACTGTTTCTGCGGTAATTATGGCTTTTTTATCTGGTTGTCAATCGAAACAATTTTCTTCTGAAAATGAAACCGCCCAAATTGACGATCCTGCGGCAGAATGGAGCCGTATTTTGCAAAACGACGGCATATTAAACGCGGACATCAATGGGGACGGACAGGATGATCTGGTGAAAATTACATATATTGAACTGGAAGGAAGCCGGTATATAGAAGCATTTGAATTGTCCTTAGCAGGCCTGGAACATACATTTAAAATTGAAGAAAATCCATACGACGCATCTTTTGTAAAAATGCTGTTATATGATTTTGATAAAGACAATACGGATGAAATCATGCTTCTGTTTGACACACATGGAGGCGGCGGAGAAGGGACGCATGATCTATATATGTTACGGCAGGATTCAGGTAAACTGACGGGGAAAAAAATAAGCCCTTATGTTGAAGATTTCGAATACGAAGATTCCTCATGGACCATAGACGGCATATATGATATAGAAAAAGTTCTGCAAGACGGCGAAGAGAAGCTATTGGCTTATCAATATGTATGGGGAGCAGAGGGGCATTCCGATGCGGTTGGAAACATGGTGTCCGAAGTATCGTTCCGGAAAGAAAGCAATTCATTTTCCGCTGAAAAATCCTGGATAGAAAACAGAGAGTAATTTTTTCCCAATTTGGCCCGGATATGTTCCGGGCCAAATCCCATTCTCAGTTTTCCAGTTCTTCCCTCTTTCGGCACACCGTCTTCCATTCGCTGCGCGGCGCGTAATTCTTTGAAATTCCATCGTCTTCATACAACACGTACTCCGCTTTCTCATCGGCAATGCCAATCCATACCAGATGATCCGTGGAAACATCCTGCGTCGTCTTTGCATCGTCCTCCAAAATGGCTAACGGCAGCATATGATTCTTTTTCACAAAAAACACGACTTCATCCAGCGCCACGTCCAGATAGTGATGGCCTCCCGCAAGCGTCTGATACGTCCGCTCTTTGTCCGAACGCATCCGCACCATCAGCATTTCCTCCGGAAGATATACATATCTGCCCTTCGCATTCTGCGTATACACCGGGGCAATCATCAGGCTTTCTCCGACCATAAGCTGATCTTCTACCAGATAAGCATGCGCATCTTCAGGATAGTCAAACGAAAGCGGTCGAAAATACAATGTATCCGATAACGCGGCTTTCATATATTCACTGTACAAATACGTAAGCAGCCCGTAGCGGATGCGGATCAGACGGCGAAAGCTCTCTGCCGCTTCAAACCGATATGCTTCCTGCATTCTGGTTCCTGCCGCCGAATGATTCCGCATCAGGGGCGTAAAAATTGCAAACGCCATCCAGCGCAGCAGCAAATCTTCCGTTGCGTCGCTTCCAAACCCGCCCAAATCGGATCCGGTATATAAAATTCCGCAGAGATTCAACGACGGCATCTGCTGGATGCTTAGCAAAAGATGGCTCCACCAGGATTCGTTATCTCCCGTCCAGATTCCACCATAGCGGTGCATGCCGATATACGAAGAGCGCGAAAACAGCAGTAGCCTCTCATCCGGCGCAATCCGTTCAAACGCCTCCGACGCGGCCCTTGTCATATAAAATCCATAAAGATTATGCACTCTGTCATGGCAGACTTTCTGGCCGTTCATATCGTGGTAAAAACTTTTATAATCCTGCGGATGGTTGCAAAGCCCCTCCACAATCTCCTGCATATGGAAAAAATCATTCAAATCCAGATTGTCATCCTGAATCGACGAAATCTCCTCCAGTACCTTTTTCAGATTCTTTTCCGAATAAAAAATCGCCGGTTCATTCATATCATTCCAGAACCCGTCTATGCCCTGCGCAATCAGCCATCTGTATTTTTCGCCAAACCACGCCCTCGCCTTTTCATTCAACACGTCCGGAAAATGCACTTTTCCAGGCCAGACCGCGCCGACAAAATCTTCTCCGTTTTCTTCCTTGCAAAAATAATTTTCCCGGACGCCTTCTTCATAAACCGGATAGCCTTTTTCAATTTTTACGCCCGCGTCAATAATCGGCACAAGATGAATGCCCTGCTCTTTCATCTCCTCCACAAAACCCGTAAAATCAGGAAACCGCTCTTCATCCACCGTAAAATCCTTATACCGTTCCATATAATCAATATCCAGATAAACCGCGTCCAGAGGAATCCCGCGGCTGCGATGGTTCCAAACAACGCTCCGCACATCGTCCGCATTCTTATATCCCCAGCGGGACTGCTGATAGCCAAACGCCCATTTCGGCGCAATATAGCTTTGCCCGATCAATTCCCGAAACTGCTTTGCCAGATTGATCAGACTCCCGCCCTCCATCACGTAAACAACACAGTCTTTCCCCGTCCGGATCAAAAGCAAATCCCGCTTTGTCTCCCCTATGTCAAAGACGACTTTTCCGGGATCGTCCACAAACACGCCAAACGACGCTTCCACGGACGGATCCGCCCGGTGCAGAATCAGAAAATTATGGCCCCCGTAAAGAGAATGTTTATTTTCCGTATGAATGGGGTCGTCCGCAGCGTAGCTGATATAAGTAAACCCGCGCTTATTCATGCCGCGCACCTGCTCCCCGAGTCCGTACACAACGTCGTTTTCATTCATTCGGCAGGAAAATTCCAGTCCCTCGTCTGTTTCTGACAACTGAAATACGGAAATATCGGTTTTGCTCTCAGAAATCTCCCGAACAACTGCTCCCGTTTCCAGCGGATTTCCATATACATATTTCTTCATCTCTCTTTGCCCTCCCAAAAAGTTTTGTTTAGTTTCGTTTTTCTTATCGTAACTTCTTTTTCAGTATCTGTAAAGCCATTTTTCATACTTTCTCAATATTTGTAAGGTTTATACAAGATTTTTCTCATTTTTCAGGCAAATATCCCTCTCGCATTGTCGAAACTATACGAAACTAATATTTTTCAATTTTTTCCCGGGAATCCATTGCCATTTCGGCGCGCATTTTGTATAATAAAACAAATGTCCCCGGCATACCATAGAACAAATGTCTTTTGTACGCCGGGGACGTCAGGATGCAACATCCAAAACAGTCTATTTATCAAGGAGCATCAGGAAAATTTTATGCCGACGATCAACGATATTGCAAAAAAGCTCGGCGTTTCCAAAAGCACGGTTTCCAAAGCCTTCCATGACGCGGACGACATC
>CATOKN010000221.1 GCA_951800425.1 uncultured Lachnospiraceae bacterium | reverse complement strand
ATTTGTATGATCCGGATTCTGACCGCCTGGCTGATCTGGTTTCCCGGACTGATCCGGCTGTCCTGGTTTATCCGGCTGTCCTGGTTTATCCGGCTGATCCGGCTGTCCTGGTTTATCTGGCTGTTCGGTTTCCGGCTCTTTCACATCGGCCTGTGCCGTAACGGCCTTTCTTCCGGGCATTCCTTTTTCGTCAACCGGATAAACTTCACAAAGGACGGTTCCCGGATATGTCAGCAAAATACGCGGCTCATCGGTAACTTCTGTAATGCCGTTTCCATAAATAAAACAGTACAGGGACTTTCCTTCTTCATCCAGATCCTCGTCTGCAAATTCATAAGTGACTTCCGCCGTTTCTCCCGTCTCATAGGAGGATTTATCCAGCACGGCATTTTGAGCCGTCGGAGCCGAGTTTACGCTTTCAAAAAAGGATATGGCCGGCTGTTCGCACAGCTGTTCATAACTCATAGCCCCGGAACCTACGTGAAAATCAGAAAATGTCACGGTTTTCTCTCTTTCATTCGTCGCCCAGGTGGCAAATCCGATTTGATAGCTTCCT
The DNA here is from genome assembly GCA_951800425.1 of uncultured Lachnospiraceae bacterium. Lineage (GTDB taxonomy): Bacteria > Bacillota > Clostridia > Lachnospirales > Lachnospiraceae > Roseburia_B. The sequence continues at coordinate 3,485 of CATOKN010000221.1, read as the reverse complement.
TCCAGCATAGATGCGGAAACGTCTCGGACATGCTGCCAGTCTCCGCCCTCCTCTTTAAAATCAACCGAGACAAGATCGCCGTGTTTATATAAGCCAAGATATGCAGACGCCGTCTGATTCTGCGCCGCGTCGCCGCCTGTTTCCGTCCCGGCGCCATTGCTCTCTTCTACCGTTGCGATTCCGTCATAATGGGATTTTTTGCCAACAGAAATATAATTGTCGTCGTTTTTATACAAAAGAAGAGAAGCCGTATCCCATTGTCCATTCTCCCGTACGGGCAGATTGTCCACTTTTATCACCGTGCGCAGATTATCTTTCTCTAGTTCTGCCGGGAGCTGATACAAAAACAGATTTTTTACCGTGTTATTATTTTCAAATAAATCGCCTGTCTTCATCTGAATTCTGATCTCGTCGTTTGTCAGCGAATAACTGGCCTCGTCTTCTCTGATTACCGAAAAACTTTCATTTCGGTTCTCACTTTCCGGTATGCTGATTACTACGGCAATGCGGGCCGACCCAAAACCTGTCTGCGCGCTTACCCAGACAATGCCGTTTTCTTTTGCGGTCAGCACGCCGTTTTCATCAATCGTGGCCGCTGCTGTTTCTCCCCCGGTCAGAAAATCTTCCACCGACCATGTAAGTTCTTTTGAGGATTCTGTTTCCGCTTGAAATGTAAGCGTTTCACCCACTCTGGTAAGATACGGATCCGCGTCGCATTTTATCTCAACCGCATCTTCCGGCGGGATGCTGTCCCGGTCTGCGACTGTAATTTCAATCGGTTCGGAGGAAATCTTTTCGTCATTCCAGATGTAGTATGCGCTGACGGAGGCTTTTCCCGGCTTTTTCGCGGTTATTTTGCCGTTTTGATCTATGGTAAGAATGTCGGTATCGCTGCTTTCATAGCCAATCGCACCGACGGGAGCCGATGCCGGCTGATTTCTGTCGTATGCGATTTTGATTTTCTCATCGCGATTCGTAAGATTTTCATCGGGCATACCGCTTAATACCGCGTATTGTTTTAAACCGTCGTCATATGTGTTGCCTTCTAAAATGACGTTTTTGCATTTTGTAAATTCATATATATTTTCGACCGGCTGATTCTGCACTTTCCCATCTGCCGTCGCCTTGAGCGTCTGCGTATCTCCGACAAGCAGATTGGTCCGGGATATAGAAGCTTCCAGGACGATATTGGGATTCATACGCAAAACTCTGTTATTTTTAATAGTAAGATTTTCTACGCTTTCTGCTTTTACGACCGTATCCGTATCCATATGGAACGTATTTCCCTCAATCGTAATGTTTTTGTGAATCGGGTTATCCGCGGACGGAAGTCCTCCTCCTTTTGTAACCGGATGCACATAAACGGCCGGCGCATATTCCCATGACGTCCTTCCTATGCTTTTCACAAAAAATTCATTGTTTCGGATTGTCATGTCGCGGATCGGACCGGATTCATACCAGTCATTGGAATCATTTGACAGGAAAATTGTCGCCATGGACATATTTTTAAATGTATTGCCTTCAATCAAAACAGGATTTCTTGTCGTACATAAAATTCCTCTTGTAGGAACATTTGCAAACGTACAGTTTTTGATGGTTACTTTCGGCGCGTAAGTTACATTTTCAGCTACATATTTCGGCTGGCCGCCTACCTGATCCGATAAATTTTCCGGAAGCTCCTCTTCAAAACGAATTTCCATCGTCCTTAGATCGTTTCCGTTTTCGCCGGGATTGGAAATGACTTCAGCTACCGTATAAAGCGTTTCGTGATCGGTCGATTCCAGCGTATCCCTCGTAAAAAATGCCGTTTTGTCGCCAACATGAAACTGCGGGAACCCTCCCTGCTGATTATGGATATATTTTAAGACAAGCGTGTGCGCGTCTTTTCTCTGTTCTACTCTTGTAAAAGTCCCATGCAGATTGATCGGATCGTCATGGGTATTGGAAAAATTGCAATTTTCAATGACAAGATCGCCCGCGGCGCCGGAAGCGTGAAGTCCGTCCGCAAAGCTGACCGTAATATGGCCGGACTCTTCTCGCGGCATAAGATTACAGTCATAATAATATACGTCTTTGCTCATCTGCATCAGCCACCCAAACCCGTGCATGTAGTGAACATTGACGTTCCTTGCCGTTACGTTTTCGCTTTCCCAGGTAAATGCCCCGGCTGTCTGTCTGTGGGCGTTTGCCGCCAGCTCAATGACGGTTCCTATCTTCTGCATAGAGGGCCGGGCGGAGGAATAAAGTATACGGATATGCGTGTCGTCCAATTCCTGAATACTTGATACCCCATTAAAAGGTCCGTCGGAAACATAATAATTTCTTGACATTTCTCCATCCGGCTGATGCCCTACAACGGCATACGTCGGATTATGATGCCCCCGCTGCGTCCAGTAGTACTCTTGCGTATAAGGGCTTTTTTCACTATACCAGACCAAAGTATTTCCCTCGATTTCATGCGGGTAACAAGCCGGAATCAGAAAATCCGTATATTCTTTTCCGTCTTCCGTTCCCATTCCGGTTACCGTCATTTCCGTTACCGTCGGAACTCCAAAATCCCAGGAAAAATTCTTAAGCGTTACATTTTTGGAATGAACGACTGCCAGAGCCATCATATTTCCATGCATCATAAACAGGGAACCGTTTCCGTCCAGCGTAAAATTCTCCTGATTTTCAATCAGAAGCCCGATTGTTTTTGTGGGATTCTCAATGCTGTTTGTATTGGACGTATGATATTCCCTTGTCTGGGCGTAATCTTTATAGATATGATACTCGCCCTTTGGAAAACTGACCGTCACGCTTTTTGTTCCGTTTTCCGATGCATCCTTCGCCGCTTCAAAAGCCGTCCAGATAGCCTGTGCGCTGTCCTCTTCTCCCGTCGGATCTGCGCCGTAATCTGTCGCGTCAATGACAACCCCGGCGTCCTCCTGCGCGTAAGTCGTGAAACCGCCCGCAAAGCTTTGCGCCATCAGGCAAAATGTCAGGAAACAAACAGATGCTTTTTTCAATTTTGAAAATTTCATTCCTACACCCCATTTCTTGTTTTTAAAACACTGTTGCTTCATTGCTTTGATACTTTAGATAATTATATCATATCAGATTATTTTCATCAATTTTTTTGTAACCAAATGGTATTCTAATTTAAAAAGCAGAGAGTCTTGCGCTCCCCGCTTCCTTTTATCAGATTTTTGAATCAGCAGTTTTATTTTCTGGTAAATCTTTCCTGAAACCGATTACAGTAAGCCAATCTATCCCTGAAATAATTTTTACATCTGGATCATCCGCATAAGCTTCAAATAAATTTTGATCCGGATGTTTAAAAACTCTGCCTTTATCGTTTGTAACAATTAAAAATTTTCCAAATGACGCTTTTGCTATAGCTAAAAGCTCGCATTCTCCTAAATCTTTATTTCTAAAGAGAATAAATTACCAGGAAAATCTTGTATCTTTGCTTTTACATTCATTGACTTCTCATTATCCGAGCC
>CATOKN010000220.1 GCA_951800425.1 uncultured Lachnospiraceae bacterium | reverse complement strand
ACATGAAACTGGATATCGAAAACATGAAACTGGATATCGAAAACATGAAACTGGATATCGAAAACATGAAACTGGATATCGAAAACATGAAACTGGATATTGAAAACACGAAACTGGATATTGAAAACACGAAGCAAGATGTTCAGATTCTGGACAGGAAAACAAGCAATATTGCTCTGCATCTTGAAAACAGCACAGACAAAAATATCCAGTTAATCGCTGAAAACTTCATTGAACTGACAAAAAAACTGAATCAGGCGATTCCCGCCGCCGACAACAACCTTGCTTATGAAGTAAAAGTCAACCATCTTGCGGAAGAAGTCGATCTTCTCAAAAAAGAAGTTGCCGACATAAAAAGCAAAATCGCTTAAAAGCCGCCATATCGTTATGACGGCTTTCCCATCTGCAATTCTCTTAAAAGCTATTGTCTTTCTGACTGTCTCGCAGGGAGACCGGAATACAAAGCTCATCCCCAACTTCCAGATTATAAATATCTACAAACGGATTCGCATACATCACCTGCGGCAGCGGCACATGATATTTGCGGCTTAAAGCATATAACGTATCTCCTTCTCTGACAACATGAATAATTCCTCTACATTCCATCATAAACTCCAATAACGTATTTTTTCTATTATATTCCGGATTTTTATTCTGGTTCCTGCTCCCAGTTAAGGAATATTAGCGTAAATTTTCTAAAAAATTTATTTGTTTTTTGTCACACGCTGTCGTATAATACAGTTTGCTTAAGCATTCAGCGATGCAATGAGGCACTATTAAACAAATTCAGGTGATGTTATAATGAATAATAATTTACATAAGCTTGGCATTGACATCGGTTCCACTACGGTCAAAATCGCCATATTAAATGGGGATAACAAGATTCTTTTTTCTGATTATAAGCGCCATTTCGCCAATATCCGGGAAACGCTTGCCTCTCTTGTAAGCGAAGCGTCAAAGACGCTGGGAGATCTTTCGCTTGCTCCCGTCATCACAGGCTCCGGCGGACTGACGCTGGCAAAACATCTTCACGTTCCTTTTATACAGGAAGTGGTTGCCGTATCTTCCGCTCTTTCTGACTATGCTCCGCAAACAGACGTCGCCATCGAATTAGGCGGCGAAGACGCCAAAATCATTTATTTTGAAAACGGAAACGCAGAACAGCGTATGAACGGCATCTGCGCCGGAGGCACCGGATCCTTTATTGACCAGATGGCGTCTTTGATCCAGACAGACGCCGCCGGATTAAACGAACTTGCCAAAAATTATCAGGAAATATATCCAATTGCCGCTCGCTGCGGCGTATTTGCCAAAACAGATATACAGCCTCTGATTAACGAAGGAGCAACCAGGGAAGATCTCTCTGCTTCTATTTTTCAGGCAGTCGTCAATCAGACCATCAGCGGTCTTGCCTGCGGAAAGCCAATCCGGGGCCACGTGGCATTTTTAGGCGGGCCTCTTCACTTTTTATCCGAGCTAAAAGCTGCATTTATCCGGACGCTGCGCTTAGACGAAGCGCATACGATAGAACCGGAACAGTCTCATCTGTTTGCCGCTATTGGCTCTGCGTTAAATTATAAAGAAGATTCCGTAACATCTTTAAATAAATTAAAAGAAATGCTTGCTTCTGAGCTGCATATGGAATTTGAAGTTGCAAGATTAAATCCTTTATTTACAGACAGAAAAGAATACGAAACCTTTTTGGCGCGCCATCTGGGCCACCATGTAAAAACATCCGATCTCGCTTCTTATCAGGGGAACTGCTATCTTGGTATTGACGCCGGTTCCACAACGACAAAAATTGCGCTCATCGGCGAAGACGGTTCTCTCCTTTATTCCTTTTACAAAAATAATAACGGAAGCCCGCTAAATACCGCCCTTACCGCCATCAAAGAGATTTACTCTCTTCTTCCAAAAAAGGCAAACATCGTACATTCCTGCTCCACCGGATACGGCGAAGCCCTGTTAAAAGCGGCTCTTCTGCTGGATGAGGGAGAAGTGGAAACAGTCGCCCATTATTATGCGGCCGCATTCTTTAATCCTGACGTTGACTGTATTTTAGACATCGGCGGTCAGGATATGAAATGCATTAAAATCAAAAATCAGACAATCGACAGCGTGCAGCTCAACGAAGCGTGTTCTTCCGGCTGTGGATCTTTTATTGAAACCTTTGCCAAATCCTTAAATTATTCCGTAGAGGATTTTGCAAAGGAAGCTTTGTTTGCCCAAAATCCGATTGATCTTGGAACGCGCTGTACCGTATTTATGAATTCCAAGGTAAAACAGGCCCAGAAAGAGGGCGCGACAGTTGCCGACATTTCCTCCGGCCTGGCTTACTCCGTTATCAAAAATGCTCTGTTTAAAGTCATCAAATTATCCGACGCCGCCGAACTTGGAACAAATATTGTTGTGCAGGGCGGCACGTTTTATAATGACGCCGTACTGCGCAGCTTTGAACAGATTTCCGGCTGTCACGTAATTCGGCCTGACATTGCGGGCATTATGGGCGCGTTTGGCGCAGCGTTAATTGCAAGGGAACGTCACGAAGAAGGCAGAAAAAGCTCCATGCTCCCTATGGAAGAGATTCTTTCGCTGACTTTTGAAACAGAGCTTGCCCGCTGCCAGAAATGTACCAATCACTGTCTTTTAACCATCAACCACTTTTCCGGAAACAGAAGCTATATTACGGGAAACCGGTGCGAACGGGGACTTGGAGAAGAAAAGAAAAAAGACGACGTTCCAAATCTTTTCGCCTATAAAAACCATCGAATATTTGCCTACACGCCTTTATCCAAAGAAGAAGCCACACGCGGCGTCGCAGGTTTGCCCCGCGTATTAAATATGTATGAAAACTATCCTTTTTGGGCCGTCTTTTTTAAGGCTTTAAAATTCCGGGCGCTGCTCTCTCCACAGTCGTCGCGCAAACTGTACGAGCTGGGTATTGACTCTATTCCAAGCGAATCGGAATGCTATCCGGCAAAACTGGCCCATGGCCATGTTGCCTGGCTGATCGACAAAAAAGCAGATTTTATTTTTTATCCGGGAATTCCTTACGAGCGAAATGAATTTCCGGACTCTAATAACCACTACAACTGCCCGATTGTTACTTCCTACGCGGAAAACATCAAAAACAATGTCGACGCCATAACCTCCGGCCAGATGCGGTTTTTATGTCCGTTTTTAAACTTTGGAAATTATAACGCGCTGTTAAAACAGCTTATAAAAACTTTTTCCGAAGAATTCTCTATTCCGGAAACGGAAATCAAAGACGCGGTAAAAGCCGGCTGGAGGGAACTTTCCGTCGCAAGAAGCGATATACAGAAAAAAGGAGAAGAAGTTTTAGCTTATTTAAAAGAAACCGGACGGCGCGGAATCGTCCTCGCCGGACGGCCTTACCACACAGACCCGGAAATTCATCACGGCATTCCGGAGCTGATTGCCTCTTACGGCCTTGCCGTCTTAACGGAAGATTCCATTTCCCACTTAAGCCGGCCCGACCGCCCTCTGATTGTTATGGATCAGTGGATGTACCATTCCAGACTGTACGCAGCGGCAGAATATGTAAAAACGCAGGACTATCTGGATTTGATTCAGCTGAATTCTTTTGGCTGCGGCCTGGACGCTATTACCACCGACTGCGTCAGTGACATTCTGACAAATTCAGGAAAAATCTATACCTGTTTAAAAATCGACGAAGTCAATAACTTAGGAGCGGCGCGCATCCGCATCCGCTCTCTGCTTGCCGCCATCCGGGTACGGGAGAAAAAGCAAAAAGAGAAAAAAAGAAATATTGTCTCTTCCGGATACAAACGCACTGTCTTTACAAAAGAAATGAAAGAGCGCTACACAATTCTCTGCCCGCAGATGTCGCCCATTCATTTTGATCTGCTGCGTCCGGCATTTCGGGCCGCCGGTTATCAGATTGACGTGTTGTCCGGCGACAACCATGCCGCCGTTGATACCGGTTTAAAATACGTAAACAACGACGCCTGTTATCCATCCCTGATTGTCGTCGGCCAGATTATGAGCGCCGTACAGTCGGGCAAGTACGATATGTCAAAAACCGCCATACTGATTTCTC
>CATOKN010000219.1 GCA_951800425.1 uncultured Lachnospiraceae bacterium | reverse complement strand
AAAAGATGCCGAATAGGACAGCGTCCGAAATCCCAAAGACAGGGATTCTATAAAATTCAATACGCCTCTTACAATTGGCATATTCCGTATTTTTCTATTTTTTCCAATGCCCGCATATTCGGAAGATTCAATGACAATCTCCTGATTGGGCTTGCGGACTGCGACGGCATATCTGCTGCCGTTTTTCATCATGACCCCTTCCATGACCGCCTGCCCGCCGATGCCTGAATACCTCATATTTTTCTCCATTAGGTTCAAAAAAGGTTGAGATTATAATTAACCTCAACCTTACCATGAACTGCTTATTAATTCTGGCCCATGCCGTACTTTCTGTTGAACTTGTCAATACGTCCGCGCGCCTGGGCAGTTTTCTGCTGGCCTGTATAGAACGGATGGCATTTGGAACAGATTTCAACGTGAATGTCCTTGTTGGTCGAGCCTGTTACAAATGTATTGCCACAGTTGCATGTTACAGTTGCCTGATGATAATCTGGATGGATTCCCTCTTTCATGTCTTTCACCTCACAAAATTTTATCATATCATGAATACCCTCCGGGTATCCCTTTCTGCCGTTTGGCAATTATTAATAATAAAATACAAGTTGCTTATTTACATCCCCATAAACAGCTTACTCAGTATAGCATAACGATTTCGAATATGCAAGTGATTTTAGAAAAATCTTGTCTTTTTCACCATCTGGATATATTCTCTGTTGTTTCTCGTCCTTGAAAACAGATTCAAAACAGATTCCACCGCGTCTTCTGTTTTGGAACCGTTAAACGCTTTTCGCATAATATCGACTGCTTCCCGCTCTTCCGAATCCAGCAGCAAATCTTCTCTTCTGGTTCCGGATTTTACAATGTCAATTGCCGGAAATACACGCTTTTCAGAAAGCTTTCGGTCCAGAACAAGCTCCATATTTCCGGTTCCTTTAAATTCCTCAAAAACCACATCGTCCATCTTGCTTCCGGTATCTACAAGCGCCGTCGCCAATATGGTCAGGCTGCCGCCCTCCCGCATATTTCTGGCCGCTCCAAAAAACCGCTTTGGCATATGGAGCGCCGCCGGATCGAGCCCTCCGGACAACGTCCTTCCGCTTGGCGGTACGGTCAGATTATACGCTCTTGCCAGACGCGTTATGCTGTCGAGCAAAATCATGACGTCCCTGCGATGCTCCACAAGCCTTTTTGCACGCTCAATTACCATTTCCGATACGCGCTTATGGTGTTCCGGAAGCTCGTCAAATGTAGAATAAATTACTTCTACGTTCTTTCCCTCAATCGCTTCTTTGATGTCCGTCACTTCTTCCGGCCGCTCGTCAATCAAAAGTATAATCAGGTGCATATCCGGATTGGCCCTTGTCACCGCCTTTGCAACCTGTTTTAAAAGCGTCGTCTTGCCCGCTTTTGGCTGGGAAACGATCATGCCGCGCTGCCCTTTCCCTATCGGAGAAACAAGATCTACAATCCGCATGGCAACCGACGCCCCGGGCTGTTCCAGACGCAGCCTCTCATTTGGAAATACGGGCGTAAGATCTTCAAAGCTTTTTCGCCTCTGGGCAACGCTGGGATGATAGCCATTGATGGTGTTGACATACAAAAGCGCGCTGAATTTCTCCTGCTGCGTCTTAATTCGGGTATTTCCGCTGATAATGTCTCCTGTTTTTAAATTGAATTTCCGGATCTGAGAAGGCGAGACATAAACGTCCTTTTCTCCCGGAAGATAATTTTCACATCGAATAAACCCATAGCCGTCCGGCATAACTTCCAGAATCCCATTCGCCGTAATGCCGCTGTCCAGCTCGTCCCGTGTAGCCACGCCCGCCCCCTCCTGCGCGGCTCCCCTGGCGGCTGTCTCGCTTTTGGCCTCTTCTCGGATTTCTTCGGATTCTTTCGCCTCCTTTACGTCTTTTTCTTCTTTCTGTTCTTTCCCGCTCTTTGCTTCCTTCTCATCTTCTGCAAGCATTAATTCCACCAGCTCGCTTTTCTTTCGGCCGGACAGATTTTTTAATCCTCTTGCCTTTGCCAGATCGCGCAATACGGTCACTGACAGACTTTCATATTTTTCTCTCATTCTTCATATATCTCCTGTTCACGTTATACCCTGTATGTCTGGGATTCCTGTCTGATGCGACAAAGAATGGTTCTCATACCACTGATTTCTAGATTATACAACACCTTATTAAAAATAGGAAGTCCTTTTTCTTGATTTGTCATATTTTTAATGCTATGATAAAAAAGATTAAAAATAAAGGAGTTTTTCATTATGGATTACGGAAAAAAAGCACTGATCGCCCATAAAGAATGGAATGGAAAATTAGAAACCGTTTCAAAATCACCGGTTAAAGACAAAGAAGCTCTTTCCATCGCCTACACCCCCGGCGTCGCCGAACCATGCAGGGAAATTGCCAAAAATCCCGACGCAGCCTATACCTATACCATCAAGGCAAACACAGTCGCCGTCGTATCTGACGGAAGCGCCGTTCTTGGACTTGGAAATATCGGACCCTACGCCGCCCTGCCCGTCATGGAGGGAAAATGCGTACTGTTTAAGGAATTTGCCAATGTCAACGCCGTTCCTATTTGTTTAGATACCCAGGATACCGAAAAAATCATAGAATCTGTGAAAAATATCGCCCCGGCCTTTGGCGGCATTAACCTGGAAGATATTTCGGCTCCAAGATGTTTTGAAATCGAAACGCGTTTAAATGAAATGCTGGATATTCCCGTTTTCCACGACGACCAGCACGGAACAGCCATTGTCGTCCTTGCCGGGATTATCAACGCTTTAAAAGTAACAGGAAAGCAAAAAGAGTCCTGCCAGGTTGTAGTAAACGGCGCCGGTTCTGCGGGGATCGCCATAACCAGGCTTCTTTTGACCTATGGATTTTCGCATGTAACCATGTGTGACAAAGAGGGAATCATTGGAAAAGACTCTCCCAATTTAAACTGGATGCAGCAAAAAATGGCAAGCGTAACAAACTTAAATCAGCAGCAGGGTTCTTTATCTGACGCGCTCAAAGGCGCAGATATTTTTGTAGGCGTTTCAGCGCCAAACATTGTAACCGCGGAAATGGTAGCTTCTATGAATCATGACGCTATTCTCTTTGCCATGGCAAATCCCGTGCCGGAAATCATGCCGGACGCGGCAAAAGCTGCCGGCGCCAAAGTGGTAGGAACCGGAAGAAGCGATTTTCCAAATCAGATCAATAATGTCGTCGCTTTTCCAGGCATTTTCAAAGGAGCTTTGGAGGGCCGCGCCACAAAAATTACAGAGGAGATGAAGCTTGCCGCTGCAAAAGCAATTGCGGGGCTTGTCAGCGACGAAGAACTGAATGAAGATTTCATTATGCCAAAAGCTTTTGATCCCCGCGTGGCCAAAGCCGTCAGCGAGGCTGTCAAAGCGCACATTTAAGGAGGCATGCCAATGGCAGATCCAAATACGATTTATAAAATGACTATTTTATCCATGCTGGAACAAGTGGATTTTCCTCTTTCTAACACTCAGATTTCCAATTTTTTTCTGGAGCATGATTATACGGACTATTTTACGGTACAGAAAATCATCCGCGGGCTTTTGGATTCGGAATTAATCCTTTCCGAATCCACCCACAGCAATACGCAATACCGCATTACCGCATCTGGCAGGGATACTTTAAAATTTTTTAAAGATAAAATTTCTCCTGCCATTGAAGAAGATATGGCTTCTTATTTTGAACAAAACAAAATGGCGCTCAAAAATGAAAATTCCGCGATTGCTGATTTTTACAAATCCACCGATTCCGGCTTTCTTGTACGCTGCCGGCTCAAAGAAAGCAGCCTTTCTGTCATTGACTTAACGATGCACGTACAGACAAAAGCCCAGGCGGAAGCCGTCTGCGCAAACTGGCAAAAGCATCACATGGAAGTTTACGCCAGTTTAATGGATCTGCTGATTCAATGACTCCGCTTACAATTTGGCAAGCGTTTCCAAAGCGCGGTTTTTCAAAATTACACTGGCATGTTCCGCCAGGAAATTACTGCGCGCGCTGTCTTTCTCAATGGACTTTGCATATTCCATAGACGCCGCCACAAATGCATATACGTATTCTCCG
>CATOKN010000218.1 GCA_951800425.1 uncultured Lachnospiraceae bacterium | reverse complement strand
GGAAATGTGCTGATGCCGGGATTTAAAAATGCCCATACCCATACGGCAATGACGTTTCTTCGTTCTTATGCGGATGATCTGCCGCTGCAGGAATGGTTAAATCAACAGGTGTTTCCAAAAGAAGCGCAGCTTACAAACGAAGACGTGTACCATTTGAGCAAGCTTGGCATTATGGAATATCTGACCAGCGGCATTACGTCAAATTTTGATATGTATTTCGCACCGCTGCCGGGAGCGAAGGCTTCTGCCGATTGTGGATTTCGAACGGTGTTTACCAGCGGATTAAATGATTTTTGCCAGTCTTTGGAAGAAGTAGAGGAGCTGTATTTTAAAATACGGGAAATGAGTCCCCTGACTGGTTTTTATATGGGGTTCCACGCGGAATATACAACTTCTTTGAAATTAATGGAAGGGCTTGCTGTTCTTGCGGAAAAAACGCGGTCTCCCGTATGGTTTCACAATGCGGAAACGAAGCGGGAGGTAGAGGAATGCAAAAACCGTTACGGAAAGACGCCGACAGAGCTTGCGGAAGATCTTGGAATGTATGCGCATGGCGGGGGAGGTTATCATTGCATTTATTTGGAAGATAAGGATTTTGAAATTTTTTCGAAGCGAAATCTGACGGCAGTGACCAATCCTGCTTCGAATTTAAAACTGGCAAGCGGCATTGCCCCTGTCCGGCGCTTTTTAAAGCAGGGGATTAACGTGGCGATTGGAACGGACGGGCCGGCCAGCAATAATTGTCTTGATATGTTTCGGGAAATGTTTCTGGTCAGCGGCCTGGCAAAAGTCCGGGAGATGGATGCGTCCTGCGTGTCCGCGGACGAAGCGCTTTATATGGCGACAGCGGGAGGAGCGGAGGCTATGGGGCTTACCGACTGCAATTGCCTTGCGGCAGGAAAGCTTGCGGATTTGATCCTGATTGATCTGCAGCAGCCCAATATGCAGCCTGAGAATAATTTTGTGAAAAACATCGTTTATTCCGGCAGTAAGCAAAACGTGCTTCTGACGATGGTAAACGGCAATATATTGTATGAAAATCAGAAATTCTTTATTGGCGCGGATCCAAAAGAGGTATATTTGCGCGCCAATGAAATCATCGGGAGGATGCGTTTATGATTGTTACTTTTGTCCACCATAGCTGTTTTGTGGTAGAAACCAGCGAGCGGGTGCTGATTTTTGATTATTTTCAAAATGGGAGAATCAAAGGGTACCATTTTACCGGGGTATTGCCGGAATTTGATCGAAAGAAGCCTCTGTACGTATTTGCGAGCCATTTCCATCAGGACCATTTTGATATGGAAATTTTAAAATGGGCGCAGGAATATCCCAGAATTCACTATATTTTATCGAAAGACATCCATCTTTCGGCGCGTTTTCTGGAGAAAAACGGGATTTCCCCTTCTATAAAAGAAAAGATTACGTTTGTCCGGCATGGAAAAAATTATGAAGTAGACGATATGAAAATAAAAACGCTTCGCTCAACGGATGCAGGCGTGGCTTTTCTCATATATATGGAAAGCAAATATATCTATCATGCCGGAGATTTGAATCTTTGGAAATGGGAAGGCGCCGGAGATTTGGTCAATGGAAAAGAGTCGCGGGCATATAAGCATGAGATAAACAAGCTTTCGGATTATGCTATAGACGTAGCGTTCGTGCCTTTGGATTCCAGACAGCAAAAACACGCGGCGGCGGGCCTGTTCTATTTTATGGAACGCGTCAATGCGAAAATCGTGTTTCCAATGCATATGTGGCAGGATTATAGTTATATCGGAGCGTTTAAGTCTCAAATTTCGAACGGCTCATTTGCGCGCAGACTCGTAGATGTTTCAGGAGAAAATGAATCGTACGCCCTTTCCGGAAATCCCCTGTCGCTTTCGGCAATCGTGAGGGGGAAAATAGAATGAAGGTGACGATTTATACGGATGGAGCGGCAAGAGGAAATCCCAATGGCCCGGGCGGATACGGGGCCGTTTTGGAGTATCTGGATAAAAAGGGAGAGCTTCATACAAAAGAGCTTTCGGCAGGATACAAAAAGACGACAAATAACAGGATGGAATTGATGGCGGCAATCCGGGCGCTGGAATGCTTAAACCGCCCCTGCGAGGTTTTGCTCTATTCCGATTCCAAATACGTAGTGGACGCGTTTAATCAGAGATGGATTGAAAGCTGGCAGAAAAAGGGATGGAAAAAATCTGACCGCAAGCCTGTGAAAAATATCGATCTCTGGAAACGGCTGCTTGCGCTGATGCAGCCTCATAAAGTTACGTTTCAATGGGTCAAAGGGCATGACGGGCATCCCCAGAACGAACGGTGCGATGCGCTTGCGACGTCTGCGGCCGACGGGGAGAATTTAATGGAAGACGTGGAATTGATATAATACAGACGCTGAGTGGCAAATTGTCGGAGAAGAAAAACGTGTAAATTTTCTTCTTCGACGATTTTTTTAATTCTAAAGAAATTATAAATTTCAAGAATAACTGTTGACAAAAGAATCGTATGGTGCTATTTTAGCAATAGAAATGTTAGCACTCCCGATGAACGAGTGCTAACAAACAAGCAACCGACGCAGAGGGGAAGCCTATGGACGGATTGGATGAGAGAAAAGTCAAAATTTTAGATGCAATCATCCGCACATATTTGGAAACAGGAGGGCCGGTGGGCTCCCGCACGATTTCCAAATATACGGATTTGAATTTAAGCTCCGCGACTATCCGCAATGAAATGTCGGATTTGGAGGATTTGGGATACCTCATAACGCCGCATACTTCCGCAGGGAGGATTCCTTCTGACAAGGGATACCGTTTCTATGTCGATCATCTTTTGGAAAGCAAAGACAAAGAGATTTCCGATATGAAAGATTTTGTCATAGAGCATACGGAAAAGATGGAGCAGGTGTTAAAACAGGTCGCCAGAATGCTGGCAAAGACGACAAATTACGCCACGATGATTTCTTCTCCCAAGTACAGCGGAAATAAAGTGAAATTTATCCAGCTTTCTTTGCTGGACGCCAATCAGCTTCTGGCAGTCATTGTTATGGAAGCCAACGTGGTGAAGAACAAAATTATTCCGCTGCGTCAGCGATTGGACAATGAGGCGTTGTTTAAATTGAATCTGTTGTTAAATTCTACGTTAAACGGCCTGTCCATTCCGGAGATCAATCTTGGAATCATCAGCAGGATGAAAGAACAGGCGGGAGAATACAGCGATATTGTCGGCGTAGTTTTGGACGCGGTGGCGGAATCCATCAGCCAGGAGGAGCTGGAGATTTATACCAGCGGAGCGACGAATATTTTTAAATATCCGGAGCTTTCCGATTCCAGAAAAGCGAGCGAGCTGATTTATACGCTGGAAGAAAAGCAGCAGTTAAAAACCCTGGTGTCCGACAGCTTAAACAGTGAAAGCGAAACGGGCATTCAGGTTTATATAGGAAATGAAAGTCCGATTCAGACTATGAAAGATTGCAGCGTTGTAACGGCGACTTATGAACTGAGCGAAGGCGTCAAAGGCACAGTAGGAATTATCGGGCCAAAGCGCATGGATTACGAAAGGGTCATGGATAGTTTAAAAGAATTGAAAACCCAGCTGGACGGCATATTTAGAAAGCCGTCCGGATAAGGCAGGAAGAGAAAGGTGGTAGAAAAGTGGCAGAGGTGAATCAGAAAGAAGAGATGGATCAGAATGAAAAAGACGTAACGCTTGATTCGGAAGAAACCACGGACGCGGCGGCAGAAGCCGTTGGAGAGGAAGAGACGGCAGAAGAGGCAGAAGAAGCGAAAAAAGGTCTTTTTAAGAAAAAGGAAAAGAAAAAGGATAAAAAAGACGAGCAGATTGAGGATTTGACCGATCGTCTGAAACGCCAGATGGCAGAATTTGAAAATTTCCGCAAGAGAACCGGAAAAGAAAAAACGCAGATGTACGATATGGGAGCAAAGAGCATCATTGAAAAAGTGCTTCCGGTCATTGACAATTTTGAACGGGGACTGGCGGCCGTTCCGGAAGATAAGCTGGAAGATCCTTTTGTCGACGGAATGAACAAAATTTACAAGCAGATTATGACGATGCTGGAAGAAACAGGCGTAAAGCCAATTGAAGCCGTGGGAAAAG
>CATOKN010000217.1 GCA_951800425.1 uncultured Lachnospiraceae bacterium | reverse complement strand
CAATTCATAGTGCAGGGCGCTTTAGCGCGGACACACGGGCGCAATGGCGTTCAAATAAGACGTAAAAAGAAAGGAAGAAAGACTATGGAACAGAAATTTTATATTTGTGAACATTGTGGCAACATAATTGAAATGGTAAAAAATGTGGGAGTTCCCATTATGTGCTGCGGCCAGAAAATGAAAGAGCTGGTTCCCGGAACAACAGACGCGGCATTTGAAAAGCATGTGCCGGATTTTAAAGTAGAGGGCAATCGAGTTATCGTAAACGTAGGCTCCGTTGCACATCCGATGACGCCGGAGCATTATATTGCATGGGTGGCTTTACAGACGAAACAGGGCGTTCAGCGAAAAGCTCTTACTCCAAACGATCCGCCGTCCGTATGCTTTACCCTTTGCGACGGGGATGAAGTGGAAGCAGTATATGCTTACTGCAATCTGCACAGTCTTTGGAAAGCAGAATAATACAGTGACGTCCTTATTCAGTCGGAATAAGGACGTTTTTTTGTTTGCTGCCTCTGCTTTGCATCAACTTTCGTAGATTGCAGCCATATCATGTATTTTACGTTTGAGTTTTGCGCGGACACATGACGGCTCTAAGCACTCGCATTTATTTCCAAAACTCAAAAGAATATCGTAATAGTATTCGTTCTCTATAAAAGGAAAATGAACAATATAATGTTCGTTTCCGTCTGGTGTAAAATCTTCGTAAGCGCAAAAATCAAGCGCTCTGTCCATGACAGACTTATGAATACGGAGTTTGATTCTTGTTTGCATCGCTGCCCGGAGATCAGAAAAATCCAACTGCGGTTTTTGATAATCCCGCGGTGCGAAAATTTCCTCTTTCATTTGCAGATTTGACATGCGGGATAATCGAAACAATCGAAAATCACATCTTTTGCGGCAATATCCCTGTAAGTACCAATGACTGCCCTTTAATACAAGCTGATACGGCTCGACGGTTCGTGCGGTTTTGTTTCCGTGGTGAGCAATATATGCAAAGGTCAGAAGCCTGTTTTTTTGCAAAGCTGTTTTTATAATCTCTAAATATGGCTGTATATTGCGGTTGCCCGTCCACGGACTGAAATCTATGCGTATCTGATTGACTTTTAATTCAATTTCTTTCGTTTTGTTGGCAGGGATAAAGCTTTTGACTTTCGCGAGGGCGTGTATCAGCTCGTCGCCGCGCATCATGCCGGAAAGACTGGAAAGTCCCATCAGAAGAGCGGAAAGGTCATCGGTCGAAAAAAATTTTTGATCAATTTTGTATTCCTGCATGATTTCAAAGCCGCCGCCCACTCCCGATGTTGAGCGGACAGGAATGCCCGCCATGTTGATTGCGTCTATGTCACGGTAGATTGTGCGTGGTGAAACTTCAAACATATCTGCTAATTCCTGTGCTGCTATGCGTTTTTTGTCCAGAAGTATCAAAATAATACTGACAAGCCTGTCTACTTTCATACGGCAGTCTCCTTTTCGTTTGAATTGTTGCCATACTGCTGTCAACAATTACATGATAAAATAAAAATGAAAGCAAATCAATAAGACAAAGAAGACGGAGGGAAGTTATGTTTACAATTTATGTTTATGTTCTGGATACTTTAGCTGACTGGGAGCTGGGTCATGTTATTTCGGAGTTAAATTCAGGCCGGTTTTTCAAAAAGGACGCGCCGCGTGTATCGCTCAAAACAGTCGGCTTTACAAAGTCGCCCGTCCATACCATGGGCGGTCTGACAATCATGCCGGATTGTTGCACGGATGAAATTGTTGTGAGTAAAACAAGTATGTTGCTCTTACCGGGTGCGGACACATGGAGCGATCCAAAACATGGAGCGATCCTCCAAAAAGCGAGCGAGCTTCTTTCGTTGGGAGCTACGGTGTGCGCAATTTGCGGCGCAACCGCTGCTCTTGCAGGTATCG
Source organism: uncultured Lachnospiraceae bacterium (assembly GCA_951800425.1). Lineage (GTDB taxonomy): Bacteria > Bacillota > Clostridia > Lachnospirales > Lachnospiraceae > Roseburia_B. The sequence continues at coordinate 2,207 of CATOKN010000217.1, read as the reverse complement.
GGCTGTTGGATCATCGTCCGCATACGAGTAATGGGGCGGGATTTCTGGAAATGGTTTCTCCCTGCTATAAAGGGCAGAGTTTTTATATAGACAAGCCGTCAGTAGCGGATAACAACCTGATTACTGCAAGTTCTACCGGAGCTTTGCTGTGGGCGAAACAAATGATAGAACGCTTAGGCGTTTTCGAAGCAAATACGCTGGCGGCGTGGTACGACTATTTTTGTACCGGTAAACCGGAACATTTTTTTGCGCTTATGCAAACTTTGCCGTCCGGCAATGGAAACGCCTCATAGCACAGATTCAATACGGACTTTTCATAGTCAAAAAAATATATCCTTTTGTAACGCGCGGGCTGTTTCTCCCGTGTATAATAGTAAGAAGGCTTTGTTTGAATGGAAAGGATATACCAATGGATGATAAAACAATTATTGACTTATACTGGAAGCGTTCCGAAACCGCCATTTCGGAGACGGCGAACAAATACGGGCGATATTGCCGCCGCATAGCATATAACATTTTGCACAACAACGAAGATTGTGAAGAATGCGTAAACGACGCTTATCTGAAAGCGTGGAACGCCATGCCGCCAAAGCGGCCGAACCGTCTGTCCGTTTTTCTTGGAAAAATCGTTCGAAATCTCTCGTTCGACCGCTATAACGGATATACGGCAAAAAAACGGGGCGGAGGGGAAATTCCGCTGGCACTGGAAGAATTGGAAGCGTGCATCCCGGCTTCCTCTGATACGGAACAGGCGCTGGACGAGCTTGCCCTTGGTGAAATGCTCAATTGCTTTCTCGCCGGCGTAAAGCCGGAGGCGCGCATCCTGTTTGTACGGCGATACTGGTATCTGGATCCCGTGAAAGAAATCGCATCGTCGTTTGGCATGAGTGAAAGCAAAGTAAAGACGACGCTTATGCGCACGCGCAATCAATTAAAGCAGTTTTTAGAGAAAGAAGGTGTCCGCATATGAAAGCAGAACGACTTCTGGCAGCGCTTGGACAATTGGAGGAGCAATATATCGAGGAGGCCGCGCCTGGCGCGCAGGGAAAAAGGCGCGCGTCAAGAGTAAAACGAAACGCAGCGGCTGCGGCTGCGATGCTTCTGATCTTTGCAGGCGTCTTTGGAACGGCAATGGCAGTCAACGCCGGTTTTCGTCAGATGGTACTGTCTTTTTTCCACATCGGGCAGGTGGAATCGGTGCCGGATCATAGTGGGGATGGATTTGGCGTTTCCGAGTCAGACATTGGAGGACTTGTCAAAGCGGAATATATTCAGCTGGAAGATTTGGCTTATGATACAGGCTTTGGCACGATTTGCCAGGTTGAACGCGAAGATGGCGGCGCGGTTTGTTCTGTCCGCTTCTGGGCAGTGCGGGATGGGGAGATGATTGCGCTGGAAACGCAGAAAAATACGTTTTCGTTAAACTGGCAGGGGAAAACGTATCAGAAAGACCTTTACTGGTGCGTCAATGACGGAGAACTCTCTTTTTATTGGGACACCGAACACGGTTTGTCTGACACCGACTGGTTTGCACAGCCTGTTTCCGGCCGCACAGACGTGGCGCTTCTTTATCTGTCACAGGGAAATCAGGGGGAGTATGCGCAATATCCGATGCTCTATCATCTGGACACTGGAAAAGTAGAAGATATTTTACAGGGAACCGGCGCAGAAAATCTCTCTTTTGCCTGTGAGCATGCATGGTCGGATGAATTGAACGAGGTCATTATTACATGCCGCGGTGAAAATGGCGACAAAGTATCTTATTTCTGTGATGTTGAGGCAAAGTCTCTTACCCCTCTTTCAGATCTCACCGGGGTAGAAGCGGAAAGCGTATTTTTTGCCGATGACGATACGCTGTTGTTGTTGCAAATGACAGAAAACCGGGAAAGCTGCGTTGTCTTTTCGTATGATCTGAATACGGCTGCGCTTACACAAACAGTGCGTCAGGAGAAAGTTTTCGGGCATGGCAGAGAGTTCTCCGCTGAAAATTACGGCATGATGTTTTTTGGAGGACGGTACGGCGTGTACGTGGAGCCGGCAGGAGCCATATCCGTTGTCGATTTTAAAACGGGAGTCAAAACTTTGGTGAACGGATTTGTTTTCGATCCGCACGGCGGCTTTCTTTCCAATCTTTCGAATACAAAGCTTTTGTACAGCGTAACAGGAGAAATCTCAGATGAAACTCTGGCAATCTCTCAGCTTGGCAT
>CATOKN010000216.1 GCA_951800425.1 uncultured Lachnospiraceae bacterium | reverse complement strand
CTGTAATGTGGGGGACTGATTCTTCTCCTGCTGTGGTTCGGAAAGCTCAATGTACCGCTCCATCTGCCTGTCCGCAAGCCCTGCCACCAGCTCCGCTTGCCCCCATAATCACCGTAAATTTTCACAAAAAATTCAGTTTCCAATAGACATTATCTGATGTATAATAAAAGCAATGAAAGAAGGAGATATTTTGAGTACAAAAGAGCAGATACATCAACAGGATTTGGAGCGTTTGAAATCGCTCAGGTATATGGATGATGATTTTATGACAGTCTGCCTTGCAGATAATTACGAGGGCGTGGAACTGATACTTCAGATCGTCTTAGGGCGAAAGGATATAATTATTCAGTCGGTCCACACGCAAGAACTGCTAAAAAATTTACAAGGGCGTTCTGCTATTTTAGATGTTCATGCAGTTGACAGCGAAAAAAAGAGTTTGACGTAGAAATACAAAGGTCAGACGCAGGAGCAGGCGCAAACAGGGCAAGGCACAACAGCAGTTTGTTAGACGCGCATATATTAAAACCCGGAGATGATACGGAAGATATTCCCGACAGCTACGTGATTTTTATTACAGAAAATGACGTTATGGGAAAAAATCAAGCCATATATCATATACAGCGTTATGTGGAAACTGACGAGGGAAAGATATTATTTGGCGACGGTTCACATATCCTATATGTGAATGGGAAATATCGGGGTAATGATGAAATTGGTAAGTTAATGCACGATTTTTCATGTAGCAATCCCGATGATATGAACTATGAAGCGCTTGCTAAAAAAGCAAGATATTACAAGCAGGACGAGAAAGGAGTGGCGACTATGTGCAAAATTATGGAAGATATGAGAAACGAAGCGGCACAGCAGGCAGAACAAAATAAAGCAAAGAAAATGGCTGTTCGTATGATTGAAGCAGGTAAAATGCCACTGGAAGATATTGCTGATTATACAGAGTTATCTCTTGATACAATAAAAGAATTGGCAGGCCAATCCATGTAGTTAGCGTAATCTGTCACACCAATCAAAACCAAATATGCTATGGATCCATTCTGCGCAGCAAAATACGGCATATCACAACCGCTAAGACAAACATCAAAAGCAATGGCAAAAAGCTTTCCAACAAAAAAACCTGCTCCGTCATCATTCTATATCCCCACGAAGCCGGAAATATTTTCCCTGCTGCTTCAAACGCTTTTGGCAGCAGCTCCATCGGAAACATAATGCCGGAAAGCAGAACGGAGGGCAGAAAAATAAGAATGGAAAACATAGCAGTTTTTGCCTGGTCTTTCACCGCCAGACCAATGACGCTGGCAACGCTAAGCGATACCGCAATAAAAATACCAAGGCTGATAAAATACATACCCATATTTTCCGGCATTTCCGCATGAAAAACAAGAGGCGCGGCAACAGACAAAATTATGCTCATAAGAAACAGATGAAGATACGCGGAAAGATTAGCCAAAACAAGACCAAGGGATAACGGAACGCCGTTTGCCTGATAAATTTTTTTCATATCGCCGCCGTAAATTTCAACAAGCGAGGGCGGCAGACCAATCAACGCTCCCATTGTCACGCCAAATACCGTCATAGACGAAATCAGCGTATCTCTTGTTTCCGGCATAACAGAGGTAAATATACCGCCCATAATCGCAAAAAACAAAAGCGGAACGAGATAACAGGTGATTAACAGCGTCTTGCTTCGTATATCTAATTTCCATTGTAAAGAAACCCCATAGAAAAATGCTCCCATTGTTATTCCCCCTTTGCAATTTTCAGGAAACGCTGCTCCAGGGAACCGCGGTCTGTCTGTATGTCCAGAATGACTTCCCCGTTTTGTTTGTACTGCAAAAGCAGCGGCAGTAAAGATTCTCCTATATTTTCAGATTCGTATGTTTCCATTCCATGTTCCGTTTGAATTGTGATGGTACACCGCTCTCCGATTGTCTGCCCAAGCTGCTTTACCGTTCCGGCAAACGCAATCCGGCCGTCGGAAATAATGGCAATCCGGTCGCACAAATCTTCCACTTCCGCCATATCGTGGCTTGCTAATACAATTGTCTTTCCAATTGCTTTTAACCGCCGAATTTGCTCATGTAAAAATAACCGTCCCTCAACGTCAAGCCCTGCGGTTGGCTCATCGAGAAACAGAATATCCGGATTTCGCGTCAGCGCAAGCGCCAAATGGAGCCGCCGTTTTTGCCCGGTTGACAATTGACGGTATTGTTTGTTCGCAATTTCATAAATACCAAGATTCGAAAGCATTACTTTATCCGGAGAAGTCCCATTCCATTTGGCAAACAATTTGACTGCTTCGAGAGGTTTGATACGCTCCGGTAAAGAGGAGGACTGTAATTGAATCCCCATCTTCCCATAAACCGCAATATTTCCGTCATCGTATGTTCGCAATCCCTCGATACATTCCAGCGTTGTCGTTTTACCCGCGCCATTGACGCCAAGCAGCGCAAAAATTTCTCCCTGCCGCACGCAAAAATTCAAACCGTCCAGCACAAGATGCGTTCCGTAGCTTTTCTTTAAATTGCTGATTTTTATAGCGTCGCTCATGCCATCTCCTCCTGAAAAGGATCCATGCCCAATTGAGAAAAATAAAAATCCAGCGCCTGTTCCACATAATGATTGGCCTGTCTTTGCTTTTCTTTCCATTTTTGATCCGTTCCCTCAAATTGTCCCAGTTCCATTAGCTTTGAAAGTATGCGCGTATCTCCTCCGGTAAATTCCGTTATCATATCCCAGTATATTTTTGCAAATTTCTGTCCCTCATCACTTTTGGCGGAAATACCGGCGTTTTGAAGCCGTATCGCTTCTTCTTGCAGCTGCAGAAACGTATCCATAAATGCTTTTCCACTGTCTTTATCAAAATGATTGCGAATGTGATCCAGCGTCTGGTCGTCAAAATGCTTAATTAGCCAGTAAAAATTATTTTTCATCTGCAAATTTACAATGATGTCAGCGTATTTTTGAAAATTAACCGACTGCATTTGAAGAACTTCTTCCCGCAATGCTTCCAATTCCCGCAGCGATTCCGACAGGCTTTCTATTTTGTATCGGACTGCGGCGGCCTGTTCTGACAAAGCATCCGCAATTTCAGCCGGCGTATCCAACCGGATAATCCGGTTCTTTATATCATCCAATGAAAAACCCAGGTGTTTGAGCGATAAAATCTGATGAAGCTTTACAATGTCTTTATTCGTATATAACCTGCGGCCGCCCGGACTCATAGCAGACGGCGCAAGCAGCCCCTCTCTGTCATAGTGCTGCAGTGTCCGTACGGTAACGTCCATTTTTTTTGCGACTTCACCAACCGTCAGATAGCCCTCAGGTATTGCTTTGTATTGATCCATGTCGTCCCTCCTTATTTCTTCTTAGTATATCTCATTACGCTGCGTCACAAGCAAGCGTTTTCAGAATTTTTTTTAAATCTTCCCCAAATCCCTTTCCTGTGGTATACTCCTCAAAAAGAGACTGCGCGACCGCATCATTTCGATTTGCGTTACTGCGCAGAGGCACGGAGCTGATTCGCATGAAAATAAAAGATACAAAATTTGTACCATGTGATTTTGGAAACAGGCATACCTATAAAAAAATAATGAAAAAAATTTTAAATTATGCAGATGAAGTGGTGTTTACTATCTGTCCGTTTTTAGATAATGAAGAAGAATTTAGAAACAGCAGGTGGTCGGAACTAAGCGACAGTTTTTTGTATTCCGTATATGATTCCGCTCCTACCGATCAGCCAAACGATAAGCATTCGATGATTGTTCTAAAAAGCGACTACTATGTGTATGATTATTTTTTAAATTTACGCGATTTTTTTGAAATCCAGGAAGATGATGAATATGGAATATCTCTGGAAAATCCTGCATTCATGAAAAATGGAGAAATATTTTGTTATGCAATTTCTCATGAAGAAGCATGCGATATAGAGGAAGCGTTATGGGAACAAATCAGCAAATCACATTGATTCACCGTGTTAGAGCATATAGAAATCAATCTATATGCTCTATTTTTTGCCATAAGGAGGGGACTATGAGCGACAATATTCAACACCGGATTTTACTTATTCAACGACTGCATCCCATATAAATACAAAGCGTCCGTGCCCGACTGGCTGCTTCGAATCTCTACCCGGTCGTCGTCAAACC
>CATOKN010000215.1 GCA_951800425.1 uncultured Lachnospiraceae bacterium | reverse complement strand
GTTTTGATATTTCTTTTCAAATATGTATTTGCCGCTGGCGTTATAAATCCTGAGACAAATATCCGCTCTTTGATATGACGTATTCAAATACGCTTTGATCCGAAGATAATTTCCATTGCCGGGACAAAATCCTGCATTTCCAACGGAAACGCTGAAGCTCTCAATGATTCCTCCCTGCTGCGCCGAAACGTCTTTCGGCTTACTTATGCCAAATGCCAGACACGCAAGCGACACTATAACCATTTGAATAAAAATACGCTTTATTTTCACAGACTTCCTCCTTTGTTTTTTATCTGATTTTCGTTATAAAAGCGGAGCGAACAGCCGCAGCACAGACTGCGTCATTTTAATCCACAGATTCCGGTTCTTGCAGAATGAAAGCGTAATCTCTCTGGATTTTTCAATCGTTTCCAACGCGTCTTTTTTTACCTGCATCACCGCCTGGGAACGATATAAAAAGACGCCGCATTCAAAATGAAGATACAGGCTTCTGTAATCCAGATTTACCGTCCCAACCGTGGCAACCTTATCATCGCAGACAAAGCACTTCGCATGAATAAATCCCGGCGTATACTGGTAAATCTTTACTCCATTCTGAATTAACTGCTCATAATAAGACTGGGTCAAAAGAAAGACGAGCTTCTTATCCGGTATATCCGGCGTTACGATTCGAACGTCAACGCCGCATTTTGCAGCGTTTTGCAGCGCTACCGTCATTTCATTGTCCACAATCAAATACGGCGTATAGATATACACATATTTCTTTGCATGATTAATTATATTCAGATAAATATTTTCCCCAACATTTTCATGATCCAAAGGCGTATCGCTGTAAGGCTGAACGTATCCGTCTTCGGGGTTTTCCTGCTTATGATAAATTTCCGGAAGATACTTCAGATAATCTTCGCTTGATTCCCTGATATAATTCCACATCTCCAAAAACATCGTCGTAAGACTCCAGACGGCTTCCCCTTTTACTTCAATTCCGGCGTCTTTCCAATATCCGAACCGTTCTTTCTGGTTAATGTATTCGTCTGCAATATTTATCCCGCCGGTAAATCCCACCTGGCCGTCCACTACCAGAATTTTCCTGTGATCCCTGTTGTTCAAAATAATCGACAATATGGGCCGAAACGGATTAAACGACGCATATTCCACGCCAATTTCCTCTAATCTTTGCCCAAAATCTCTGGGAAGCGTCCGAATGGAACCTACGTCATCATAAATCAGGCGCACCAGTACGCCTTCTTTTCTTTTTCGCTCCAAAACTTCCAGTATTGCCGTAAGCATAATGCCGTCTTCAATAATAAAATATTCCAGAAATATAAATTCTTCCGCGCGTTCCATAGCTCCCAGCATATCGGCAAACATGGCCTCTCCGCAGGGATAATATTTCGTCTTTGAATTTCGGTAAAGAGGAAACTGCGCCCAGTCATGAATATATTTTGTCTGCTGCGCCACTCCGGGATCTTCTTTTGCCAGAGCTTCCATGGCTTCATAATTGATTTTCAAATGGGAAGAAACATCTTTGTGTACGGCGTCCATGCGCTCCTGCGTCCGTTTCGTCAACTGGGACCTTCCAAATACGGCGTACAAAACGCTGCCAAGAAGCGGAAACAGAAGAATAATAAATGTCCATACCAGCTTGTAATAGGGATTCATCCACTTGTTGATTACAACCAACACCAGCACAAGCGCTAAAATCCTGGTGCTGATGTCCACAAACTGATAACGGACACTGAAATCATACAAAGTCAGAAACAGCCAGGAAAACTGGAGTATAATCGCAACTGCAACCATAAAGACCCTGTTAAAGATAATACTGCCAATCCGTTTCATTTGACCATTCCTCCTTTGCTTTCTATTTTATAACAGACGGTTCAAATATACAACACCCCAATACTTTTGTTCCATCGCCTCTCCCAGCACGACTGCACGTTCATACAGCCGCAATTTTACCTGCGCCGGCGTCATATCCGGATATTTCTGAAGAAGCAGCGCAATGGAGCCGGCGATCATCGGAGCCGACATGGATGTGCCGCTTTTGATTTCATAACCGCCGCCTCTGGCAGAACAGCTTTTAATGTTTGTTCCAGGGGCTAAAATTTCCGGTTTCACCACACAGCATTCCGTAGGCCCTCTTCCGCTGTACCCCTGCTTCAATCCTTTTCCATGCTTTGCATAGTCGTCAATGCTTCCGACCGTAATAATGCTTTTGCATTGCCCGGGAATAGTAACGCTGTTTTTTCCCGGGCCGTTATTTCCCGCCGCCGCCACGACTACAATCCCATGATTCCATGCTTTTTCCACCGCAGCCATCAGATTTCTCTTTTCTGTTTCGTCTGCCGAGGGCAGCATGCCTACGGATATATTTAATATTCGGATATTATGCTTCCTGCGGTTTTCAATGACATAATCAATTGCCTTTAATACATGGGCCGTATTTCCGTTCCCTTTCCGGTCCAAAACCTTTGTAACGAACAGGCAGCTTTCCGGCGCTATGCCTTTATAGGCGCCGCGGCTCATTCTGCCGCTTCCCGCAATAATCCCCGCCACATGGCACCCATGCCCGTTGTCGTCATATGCCTTTGCTCTTCCCTGGGTAAAATCTGCAAATTCCAGTATGCGGCTGTCAAAATCCGGATGTGCGACAATTCCCGTATCCATAACGGCAACTGTAATTCCCCGCCCGGTAAATCCCTTTCTGTGCGCATCATCTGCCCTTAATTTTTTCCGAACCTGATTCATCCCATAAAACGCCTTTTTATTTATGTTATGCGTCGGATGAAAAGGAGTTCCAAAACGGCAGCGCGCGTCATAAATACGCGCGCTGCCGCCTGAAATCAGTTTACTGTTTTGTATATCTTGGAACGTCCTTTATGGAAAAACTCATTCTGCCCATCTTGTCTTTTCCAAGGCACGCCACGGTCACCTTGTCTCCAAGGGTTAATACGTCTTCGACGCGGTTAATCCGCTCTTTGGAAATCTTGGAAATATGAATCATTCCCTCTTTTCCCGGAGCAAATTCTACAAAAGCGCCAAATTCCTTAATGCTGACAATTCTGCCTTTTAAAATCTGTCCCTCTTCAAAATCCGTCGTAATCATCCGAATCATTTCCACGGCCTGATCCATAGCCGCGGCGTCCGTACCGCATACGGACACGGAACCGTCGTCCGTAATATCAATCTTTACTCCGGTGCGGTCAATAATTTCATTGATGGTCTTGCCTCTCTGTCCGACAACGTCGCCAATTTTTGCAGGATCAATCTGAATCTGTATAATCTTCGGAGCGTATTTGCTGATTTCTTTTCTTGGCTCCGAAATTGCCTTTGACATACATTCATCCATAATAAAGAACCTTGCTTCCCTGGTTCTTGCGATTGCCTCTTCTACAATCGGCCGTGTCAGTCCATGGATTTTAATATCCATCTGAATCGCCGTAATGCCGTCTTTCGTACCTGTTACTTTAAAATCCATGTCGCCAAAGAAATCTTCGAGTCCCTGAATATCGGTCAGTACCAGGTAATCGTCGTCTGTTTCGCCAGTCACAAGACCGCAGGAAATGCCCGCAACCATTTTTTTCATCGGCACGCCGGCTGCCATAAGCGCCATGCAGGACGCGCACGTAGACGCCATTGACGTCGAGCCGTTGGACTCAAACGTCTCAGATACGGCGCGGATGGCATATGGGAATTCTTCCACGGACGGAAGCATTGGAATGAGCGCCCGCTCCGCCAAAGCCCCATGACCGATTTCACGGCGTCCCGGTCCTCTGGAGGGTTTTGTCTCTCCGACCGAATAAGACGGGAAATTGTAATGATGCATATATCGTTTTTCTGTGATATTTTCATCAATTCCGTCCACTCTCTGGATTTCAGAAAGCGGCGCAAGCGTTACGACGTCGCAAATCTGCGTCTGTCCTCTGGTAAACATAGCGGAGCCATGCACTCTTGGAATCAAATCTACTTCTGCCGCTAACGGACGGATCTCGTCGATGGCGCGTCCGTCCGGACGTTTGTGGTCTTTTAAAATCATTTTCCGGACGGTCTTTTTCTGATACTGATAAATCGCTTCATCCAAAACGGCAAGCCACGCTTCGTTTTCTGCAAAGGCCTCCGTCAATCGTTCCGTTATCAGACGGATATCTTCTTCTCTGACCTGTTTCTGAT